>CALBJU010000217.1 GCA_937893205.1 uncultured Bacteroidota bacterium | reverse complement strand
CGGGCCCGATGCAATGTTGCCGGTCGGGACAAGTCACCACCCACTCTCCGATGCGCGGGTCGTCGGTGTACGTGGCAGTGAAGTAGTCGGCGTATCCCTCGCTTATCGCTCGCGTCTCGTCCGGCGTACCGATGCCGATCTCAAAACCAAGGCTGGATATGGCCAGGTGACTGTATTCGTGATAGATGATGTCGTCACTGAGCGCCGAGTTCTTCATAAAGATATCTCCGACACCGAGTTTTACGATGCGGTTGGGATAATCAGCGAATCCGCCATCTCCCGATATGTGAACTTTGGCATCAGCTTGGAAATCGATATTGACACCCAAGCGGTCGATCCAGAACTGTCGCGCAAATGTGTCGATGTGGTAGTACAGGTTCACGGCGTCGAAGCGAGAACAACGCGAGGAATCGGTGATACAATCCAGTGCTGGATTCAGGTCGGGCTCGAAGCGATAATCTGCGCCGTCTCCCGGTGCCGATTCAGTGGGGCCTTCAAGCTTTTCACTCCCCACACGCACGTATTCTCCTTCGAGTCGAAACCCATCATCGAGCAGGCCCTGAAGTTGAACGAGGATGGTTTGGCCGTCATCCGGATCATGCAGGAATACATTTGCCGGCGCGGTTGTCGTGCGTTGTCCCAGTAGGCGGCCGAATTCCGATTTCCAGATCAGCGTTGAAGCCGTCTCTTGTGATTCAGCCTGTGTTTCTGTCCACGCGAAAGACTGGATGCGGTCAAGAGGACAAAATCCAGCTTCGTGGTCTGAGACGACCGATTGTGCACCTGCGCTGAACGGTGAGCTAAGGGCGGCCAGAATCAGGAACAGTAGATATTTTGAGGATTTGGACACAGATAGAGGTCAGAACGTCAAATACAGCCCGTTGAGGACGGATCAGGGTGAGTACAGCCAGTTAGTTCTGGCACGATACAGCAACGTAATAAATCCCAACCGCGAGCGCCACAATCGAGTGGTCAAAAGTAGGTGCCTGGAGCAGAGCCTTAATTCGGCTTATTCTGAATCTTCGAAGCGATTTTTACCGCGATTCTTGCGCACCTTTTCGGGGTCAAATATCCGTCCGTTCATGGCCAAGTAGACGCCCGGCGGTAGAGATTGAACGGCGCCCACCGCCACACCGATGTTGAACTCCGCGTCTGTTTCTCGGAACCGGGCAGGGGTAAGCGATCCTACCAGGACGATGGTTTTGCTCCGCGCAACTGATATCAGAGCAAGAGCAGTTTCAACCATGGAGTCCGTACCGTGCGTAATCACGATTTGGTCGGTATCGCTCGCAGCGGCGGCTTCCAGGATCTTCTCTCGATCCTCGGCAGTCAAATCCAGGCTGTCCTTGTGAAACAAGTCGATCACCACATAAGACAGTGTTGAACCAACGCGATCCAATATCGATCTAATTTGTGGGTCACCAACAGCGTAGTCGCTTTTCGCATCGAAGTACACCTTGTCAATGGTGCCACCGGTTGTAATGATGGTGATATTCATCGTGCCTGTGGGGACGCTCGGAAAATCTGCCGGCCTTCAATCCAGGTTGCCAGGCAGCTGTTTGCTTGAAAATGATACATCCAGTGATCAACATCCTCAACGGTTACTTCGATAAAGTTTGCCCGTTTTCCGTTTTCGATGGAGCCGTACAACTGGTCTCGTCCGATTGCGCGAGCTGCATACAATGTGGCTCCCTTGAGCGCCTCGGCTGGTGTCATCCTGCTCATCGTGCAGGCAAGCATCATGGCTAGAGGCAAATCATTACAGGGAGCAGATCCAGGGTTGAAATCGGTGGCGACCGCGACTCTGACACCCGCGGACATGAATGCCCTCGTCTTCATTGGAGGCTGATTCAGATGGAGAGAGGCGAATGGAAGACAGACGGCGGTCACCCCTGCTGATTCCATGGCCCGAATTCCGTCGGCGGAGGTGTATTCCAGATGATCGGCGCTGACGGCATTGACCTCAGCCGCGAGCTCTGCGCCGCCTCCATCCTGAAGCTGATCCACGTGCAGTTTAGGGCGAAGACCCAGGTCTGAGCCCGCGCGTAAAATCTTGCGCGCGTTTTCTTTCGAAAACGCGCCTTCTTCGACAAAAACATCGTTGAATTCTGCCAGACCCTGGCGGGCAACCTCTGGCAGAAGATCGTCACAGATCATCTGAATGTAACAGTTTTCGTTACATTTATCAGGGTCTGGGACAACGTGGGCGGCAAGTAGGGTCGAAACGACTTCAATGGGCGTTTTTTGGCCAATATCTCGATAAACTCTCAGCAGTTTGAGCTCTTCTTCCAGTGAGAGTCCGTACCCGGACTTGCACTCCACAGCCGTCACGCCCTGTCGGACGTAGAGAGCAAGGTACTTTTCGCAGTGGTCCCTGAGCTCTTCTTCCGACGCGCCTCGAGTCTGAGCCATTGTTTTTCGAATGCCACCACCCTCGGCGGCAATTTCGAGATAACTCCGCCCCTCGATCCGCATCCTGAATTCGTCAGCGCGCCAACCCCCGAATCCGAGATGGGTATGACAATCGACCAGTCCCGGAAATACCGCATTTCCCCCAGCCGAATACTGCGCTCTTGTGGCGGTGGCCTCAGGCAGATCTCCCGCCGGACCAACAAAATCAAACGTGCCGTCTTTCCACGATATGGCCGCGCCCGTGAGCGACTGGACGTCGGACTGATCGCCTTCGTCCCTACAGCAAGCCAGATACCCAATGTCGTTGAGAACGCCTGAATCAGACAAGGCTCCATCCCTCCGCCTCCACTGCTCTTTGCAACGTGGACGATTTGATCAACTTGACACTTGGGCCCAGGTCATCCTGAAAGAGATAGTCCTTTTCGCGGTGAGGAATCTTCTCCCTGATCAGAGTATGAGCGATTTCTACCCCTTTCCCCGGTCTCAGCGGCGAGCGGTAGTCCAGTGCTTGGGCCGCCGTCAACAGTTCTATTGCGAATACATATTGGACGTTTTCCAATACCTGCAGAAGCTTCACCGCGCTGATGCTTCCCATCGAGACGTGATCTTCCTGACCCAGCGATGTTGGAATGGAATCGACCGACGCCGGGTGACACAGCACTTTGTTTTCCGAAACCAGGGCGGCTGCCGTGTATTGCGGAATCATGAATCCAGAATTGAGTCCCGTTTCCTTCATCAGCAGGCGCGGGAGACCATCGTGTCCTTCGAGAAGTAGGTAGGTGCGCCGCTCGGATATGGACGCCAGCTCCGCCAGCGCGATTGCGGAATAATCTAGTATCAGTGCCAGCGGTTGACCGTGGAAATTTCCCCCGCTTATGATCTCTCCATCGGGAAAGACGAGCGGATTGTCCGTAACCGAATTCATTTCGATCTCCAGGACGTCCACCGCGTGCGACAGCGCATCACGGCTCGCGCCATGCACCTGGGGCACGCATCTCAGACAGTACGGGTCCTGCACCTTCCCACAGTCGCGGTGTGACTCGAGTATTTCGCTGTCCTGCAGCAACGTGCGGACATTCTGTGCTACGTTCTGTTGACCTTGATGAGGCCGGATCTCGTGAATCCGACTATCAAAAGGGTGAATACTTCCCTGCAGGGCTTCCAGGCTCATTGAGGCGAGAATATCTGCTGTTCGGACGAGTTTGTGGGCCCGGTTCAGTATGTAGGCACCGTATGCGGCCATAAACTGCGTG
>CALBJU010000216.1 GCA_937893205.1 uncultured Bacteroidota bacterium | reverse complement strand
GTTCCGCGATCGCTTTTTCTGTGCCGTGCAATCTGAAGGCGAGCGCAACGCAATTAGCGGAAAAGCGGAATCGTATTTACATGTGGAAATTTCTGAACGCGCTTCGTGCGAAGGTGGAGGCGAAGGCATCGATGTTTCCCGGAGTGATTGACGCGAGCGATTACGACGACATTAAAGATTTTACGACCTTTGATGAACGATTTACCGCTCCTTTGAATGGCTTCGAGAACGCGGAGGACTACTGGAAGAAGTGCAGTTGCACGCAGTTCCTTTCAAGTATTCGCATCCCCACGCTGCTTGTGAGCGCGGCAGACGATCCCTTCCTGGCTGACAGTTGTTATCCTGTCAAAGAAGCGGAATCCAGCGAAAATTTCAGCCTGGAAATTCCCCGCCTGGGAGGCCACGTCGGTTTTCACCAGCGCGGACGATACTGGTCTGAACGGCGCGTAGTCGATTTTCTGGAAGAGAATCAGGTTGCATGACCCCAAGGGGCGCCACTAACGCTGATTGAGCTCACTTTTCAGGACAGCCCATACGGCTGGATCCTCGGCGCTCAACACCCAGATGGACACGCCCCGCAGTCCCGGGTACTCGTTAAACAGCTCCATCTTCGCTTGCATGGATCGAGCGTTTTCTAGAAACACCCAGTGGAAAACTCCGAACTGCTGCCAGAAACCATAAGAAACGCCCTGTTTTGGTAGCCAGACGGGCTCTACACCGTTTGCCGTTAGTAAGGAGTCTGCGAAAGTAGAATGTACTTCTCTTCCCCGAACACGCACCGAGCCGTCGCCAAACTCATCGGGATACCAGTATCCGGAATAGAAAGGAAGCCCCAGGGATATTTTCTCGATCGGAACACCCTGCGAGAGCGCATAATCGAGCATTTCTTTCATCCACGGAAGCCCTGCGATCGGTCCCGGCGCAGTGGGTCCACCGTGTTGTGCGTAGGTCATCAGGGAGATGAAATCGCCAGCTTCGGCCAGGGCTTTCATGTCGAAATTTCCGCGCCAATTGTCCTGCATGTAACGGGAGAAACCGCGCTCTTCGGCTTGGTCATTTGTGGGGACGACGGCAACGGAAGCCGTCATGCCAGCTGCGTGAAGCGCCGAAGCTGCGTCCTGAAAGAAGGATGTGAATGCATCCTTCTGGCTGCGATGAATGTTCTCAAAGTCGAACTGCCAGCCCCAGAATCCCTTTTGGGTGCCTTCTTTGACCATGAAATCAATCGTTCGACGGCGTCCTTCCGGATTGGCCAGAAGGGCGTGCATCAGAGTCTGATTGAAGCCAGGATTCATGATGAGCGGCATGAGATGAGTCCCGGTCTGGGCCGCCTCACTCACCAACCGATCCGGCACCTGTCCGCTGACATTGCCCAGAGAGTCCACCCGGTAGGATTGCGGCGCGATCACGGAGATCTGGTCGGCATGCTCCAAAAATGATTCTGAGCCTCGCCTCTCACCACCACCGCCGTAGACTATTACTTCCTGTGCGTGCGTCGGAAAAGGAGCGATGCCGAAAACCACAATCGCCAACAACAACACGCCCGTCCACGGGCGATTGAGCCGCCACACCACACCGAGATGACGACCGTCCATTATCCGAATACCGCTCTTAGCGCGTAGAACAACATCGCGGCAACGAACCCGGCAATCGGCAACGTGACGATCCAGGATGCGACGATGCGACCAATCATTTTCAGATCCAGCGCACCGATTCCGCGGGCGAGGCCAACTCCCATAACGGCTCCAACCAGAATGTGCGTTGTAGAGACCGGCAGACCCGTTCCGGATGCTATCGCCACGGTAGAGGCTGCCGCCAGTTCCGCGCAAAAACCACGGGTCGGCGTGAGCTCTGTAATTTTAGTCCCGATGGTCTTCATCACCCGATATCCCATTGTCACCAGGCCGGTAACAATCCCTATTCCACCAACCAGCAGAATCCAGATGGGAAGTCCTGATTGAGCCAGAATATCACCACCGCTCTGGACCGTGCTGACCACCGCAGCAAGGGGCCCGATCCCGTTCGCTACGTCGTTCGAACCGTGCGCAAATGCCATGGCACACGCTGTAAAAATCATCATTGGAGCGAAAACGCGCTCCACACTCACAAATCGGTAGTCTTTCTCGCCTTCCAGGTCCCGTTTAGCTTTTCGAAGGATAAATCCACCCAGCAGAGCCGTCAGCACGCCCGCGACGATGGACAGCAGAAAGCCGTTCGTGGTGGAAATGTCGATATCCAGATGCTTCAGACCCTTGGTCAGCGTTACCAGAGCGATCACAAAGCCAACCAGAAAAATGTAGTACGGGCCCCATTTTTTCGCGGCTTCAAACGGATTCTCCGTGTTCAGGATGAGCTTGCGAATGGACTGCATGAAAAAGAAGGCCAACGCCCCACCGACCAAAGGTGAAATGATCCAACTCAGGACAATTTCTCCAACGGCTCCCCACTGCACGCTCGATGGTCCAATTCCAACGATTCCAAAACCGACCACCGCGCCGATAATCGAATGTGTGGTGGAAACGGGCCAGCCTTTTGCCGAAGCAATCATCAACCAGAATCCCGCCGAAAGAAGAGCGGCCAACATCCCGTAGACCAGATATTCTGGATTATCAGCGAGCCCGGCCGTGTTGATAATGTCCTTCCGAATGGTACTCGTGACGCTACCTCCCGCCAGTACCGCGCCCGCAAATTCAAATATGGCTGCAATAATAATGGCCTGCTTGACCGTCAGCGCACCCGCACCGACAGAAGTCCCCATCGCGTTGGCCAGATCATTGGCGCCAACTCCCCAGGTCATGTACAGACCGAACAGCAGCGCGAGTCCGATAAACCAGGGTCCGTATTGAGCGATGATTTCCATTAATGCTTCTTTCTGAGCCTACGTTTTCTGATGGATTTCCGTGCTGATGCGCGCTACTACTTCGATGATATCATGAGTCGAAGACGATTCCCGACCGCTTCAGCATAGTCCGCTGTATCTCCAATCCATTCGATGAGTCGATGCCAGAAAATGACAGAGACTGGATTCATCTGGTCCTCGTACTTGAAAAGAGCTTTCCCAATACTCATCTCCTTTTTGTCTGACACAGCCTCCATTTCATTCAATGTGTCTATCATTTTGCTCACACTTTCCGCTTCTGGGCCCGAAAAGCCGGTCTCCAGCAGTTCGTCCAGCTCTTCCATGATCGACGCTGCATGGGTGCACACTTTCAGACACTCATTTACGAACGGCATGATCTCGTCACGAATACCATCGGGCACGTTCATCTTCCGCTCCACCAACAGACCGGCGATGTCCTGCGAGACATCTGCGATCTTGTCCTGCATCTCGAGGAGATCGAGTAGATCACGCCGATCTACCGGAAGGAAAAAAGTTCGCGGCAGGTTTTTTCTAACCTCCTTGTGGATCGCATCCGCCTCGTGTTCGAGGGTGCATATAAGATCCCGCTGAATCTCGACTTCCGCCTGGTTGTCCTCAAGAAGGGCCTCGAAAAGAGGGGGAAGATGCTCTGCACACGACAGTGCAACCCGCATATGCCTCTTCAGGAGGCTGAACGGATTTGGACCGAACAGGCGACTTAAGGGATTGGTCGTTTTCATGGCTTCCGTGGAATTATTCTGCCGGACGTGAAGAACTACCCAATCTCGTTCGGGGAGAAACGGCTTCCAAGTAAACTTTTCGTTAGGGCCTGTTATCAGGCCGTGGTAAGCCGGAGTCAACATCGGGTTGTACCTTTTGGATCGGGGCCAACCGATCAATCAATTAGCCAACGACATGCCTACTGTAGTGCACCGTTCCCAGCGTCGATTCTTGCTCGTCCTGGTTATTGTCATCTCCGTTCTGTTCTTGTTCATGATCCGGAGTTTCCTGATCACTCTACTCTTGGCGGCCATATTTTCGGCGATGGTGATGCCCTGTCAGAGATGGATATGCGCTCGAACCCGTGATCGTCGCCCACTCGCAGCCCTTTTTACGCTACTTATTTTAGTTGTGGCCGTAGGCATACCGATTTTCGGATTTCTGGGCCTCGTAGCCAATCAAGCCATCGAAATCAGCCAGGCAGCGCGTCCATGGATAGAAAGCCAAATTGTTGAAGCGGGCGGTTGGGACGAGTTTCTGGCCCAGTATCCAATCATCCACAGTTTTCTACCTGAGCAGACAGAGCTCCTCTCCAAACTCAGCGAATTTGTCGCGGCGGCCGGTCGATTCCTCGCGGACAGCGTGGTCGGTGTAACACGAGGAACGGCGGCGTTCGCACTTCAGGTGTTCGTCCTGCTCTATGCAATGTTTTTCTTCCTGAAAGACGGCGCCATCATCATGGAGAAGATCCTCTATTACGTTCCCCTTCCCGAGGAAGATGAACAGGAATTGATCGACAAGATTGTCTCCATGGCGACCGCAGTTCTGAAAGGCTCACTCGTCATCGGCATTCTTCAAGGGGGGCTGGCGGGCGCGGCATTCTGGGTGGTCGGCATCCCGGGATGGGCATTCTGGACCACGGTGATGATCGTGCTCTCCATTATTCCGGCAATCGGCTCCGCGCTCATCTGGATACCGGCGGCCATCTTCCTGTTTTCATCCGGACCCCTGGCAACGGCCATCATATTTACCCTGTGGTGCGTCCTCGTGGTCGGAACGGTGGACAATTTCCTTCGACCCAGACTGGTAGGAAAAGACACCAAGATGCCGGATATCCTGGTCTTGATCAGCACCCTTGGAGGCATTTTTCTCTTTGGAGTGGTCGGATTTATTCTCGGACCGATTATCGCCGCACTGTTCCTGGGCGTATGGTTCATCTACGGTGAGATGTTCGCCGAAAGTCTGGGTGATAAACCCGCGTCAATGACGCCAGCGCAGCCGGTGCCCGAAGATGTCGAAGAGCCTGAGCAGGACTCCGAATCAGAGGACGATCTGGCTACTTGATCAGAATCAGTTGTTTTATCTGACGCTCAGTGGGCGTACGCAGCTCGTAGAGATAGACCCCGCTCATAACCGATCGGCCTAATTCATTCCGTGCGTTCCAGGTAATATGATGTTGGCCGGCTGGCATCAAGATGGCCGGATTCGGGATGGCATTTCCGACATCAGCAACAATATCACTGTACTCGTTCTGATAGGAGGTTAAAAACTCCGTAACATCGTTTTGACGCATTTTGCCCAGGTTTGCGTCAGCACTGTCAAGTTGAATGGGGGCGGGACTGCCACAGATCGTCAGAGATGCCAGTGTGAAACTCGGTTCATAAGCGAGTGACTCCTCAAAGAACGCTTCGATCGCACCCCCAGCTGTTGCTTCATTTCCGTAAAAATCAACGCCCGCCGACGCTTCAAAAACTCCCGCTATTGTCGCTCCTATTCCAACCGCCGCACCGAAGGTCGCGGGTGCAATCTCCATACAGAGCTCCGCACTGATTTCGAAATAGGCGTCAGTTACTTCACCCAATATTTCGTCAAGGACTGCTTTATTGGTGTCCAACTTGCAGTTAATTTGGTCCTGGAAATTTGAAATCTGCGAGCAATCCTCATCACCATTCCACAGAAGAACCTGCGCCGAAGCGTCTTCCGGCCCAGTCAGTGTCCAGAGAGAAAAAACGATCAGCAGAGCAAGGATGATGGCTCTGGCCCCCCTAAATACGAGCTCAGCTGGATGACGCAGTGCATCGAGTTTGTGGTCTTTCGCAGTGTTCATGGTGATATTTGTACTTGTGGGAGCCGAATATTCAACTGATGGAATTTTGTAAAGCAATCCGCAAGAGTGGAACGACTATTTTTTCGCTTTTTGCTCTGAATCTCCGGGCTTGTCGGCTCGTATCGCTAGGGGTGGACGCAGATATTGAGAGATCCAAATGGC
Source organism: uncultured Bacteroidota bacterium (assembly GCA_937893205.1). Classification (GTDB taxonomy): domain Bacteria; phylum Bacteroidota; class Rhodothermia; order Rhodothermales; family UBA10348; genus CALBJU01. The sequence continues at coordinate 209 of CALBJU010000216.1, read as the reverse complement.
TATTTTCACGATATGAGCAACGATACCTCCTATTCAAAACGAGCGACCTCGACAACGGTCGGCTGGATCCTGTGGCGAGGGGGGATGTATTTCTGTGGAGCGTATGTCGGCTATGAGGGGACGGTGAGAACGTGGAGATTCCTGATGGATTTGCACCTTCCTTCTCAAGTCTTTGCAGGCATTATCATTATCCTGATTGGTTCAGTGCT
>CALBJU010000215.1 GCA_937893205.1 uncultured Bacteroidota bacterium | reverse complement strand
TTGGTCGGCCTCGGAATCGGACTCGGATTTATTGCTATGCCGCTGGCCATTTATTTCGGAATCATTTGAATGACCGTCGCGATGCCCACTCGTCCCCCATGCTCCAACATTTGAAGCTTTAGATTCGCTCACCATGCCAACCTTTCTTGATTCCAACATTCCCAAAGGACCGCTTCATGAGAAGTGGGACAATTACAAGAACTGGATCAAGCTTGTAAATCCCGCGAACAAGCGGAAACACACCATCCTGGTCGTAGGCACCGGCTTAGCTGGCGGATCTGCGGCGGCAACCCTGGCGGAACTCGGCTACGAGGTCAAAAGCTTCTGCATTCAGGATTCCCCCCGGCGTGCACATTCGATCGCGGCCCAGGGCGGCATCAATGCGGCCAAGAACTATCCCAACGACGGAGATACGGTCTGGCGCCTCTTTTATGACACTATCAAAGGGGGCGACTATCGATCGCGCGAGGCCAACGTCCATCGGTTGGCTCAAATTTCGAACAACATCATCGATCAATGTGTCGCGCAGGGTGTGCCATTTGCGCGGGAATATGGAGGTCTCCTCGACAATCGCTCGTTCGGCGGAGCCCAGGTTTCCAGAACATTCTACGCCCGCGGACAGACCGGGCAACAATTGCTGCTGGGTGCTTACCAGGCGATGAGTAGGCAGATCGCAAAAGGCAGCATCGAAATGTTTTCGCGCCGGGAAATGCTGGAGTTGGTTAAAATTGACGGGCGCGCAAGGGGCATCATCACTCGGAATCTGGTGACCGGTGAAATTGAGAGGCACATGGGTGATGCCGTACTTCTATGTACGGGTGGATATGGAAACGTGTACTACCTCTCAACGAACGCCAAAAACTCCAACGTGACGGCCGCCTGGAGATGTCACCGTGAGGGCGCGTATTTCGCCAATCCGTGCTTCACGCAGATTCATCCAACCTGTATTCCTGTTTCGGGTGATTATCAGTCCAAATTGACGCTGATGTCTGAAAGCCTTCGAAACGATGGCCGGGTCTGGGTGCCTAAGAAAATTGGGGACACCAGAGAGCCTCAGGACATCCCAGAAGACGAGCGAGATTACTACCTAGAACGCCGCTATCCGAGCTTCGGCAACCTGGTTCCCAGAGATGTAGCGTCCAGAAACGCAAAAATGGCGTCTGACGAAGGCCGGGGTGTCGGCACAACCAAACTGGCCGTCTACCTTGATTTTGCGGACGCCATCAAGCGCCTCGGGCGTGGGGTTATCGAAGAGCGTTACGGAAATCTGTTCGAAATGTATGAGCGGATCACTGCGGAGAATCCGTACGAGGTGCCGATGCGCATCTATCCGGCGGTTCACTACACGATGGGAGGGCTGTGGGTAGACTATGATTTGCAGAGTACCGTTCCGGGACTGTTCGTTCTGGGTGAGGCCAATTTCTCGGACCACGGCGCAAACCGTCTCGGAGCTTCGGCCCTCATGCAGGGTCTCGCCGATGGCTACTTCGTCATACCCTACACGTTGGGCAACTACCTCGCAAGCACCCGGTTTAAGGCGGCCACGACCGATGATCCGTCCTTCGCCGGGGCAGAGGATTCGGCAAGGGCACGTATCGAAAAACTGCTTTCTATCGAAGGAACCAAAACCGTGACCGAGTACCATCGAGAACTCGGCAAGATCATGTGGAACTACGTCGGAATGTCGCGAAATGCAGCTGATCTGAAAAAGGCCATAGACGAAATTTCGGCTTTACGAGAAGATTTCTGGCAAAATGTGCTCGTAGCTGGTGAAAAAACGACGCTCAACAAAAACCTCGAATTTGCAGGCAGAGTAGCCGACTTCCTGGAACTGGGAGAATTGATGGCCAGAGATGCACTGGATCGGGAAGAATCGTGCGGAGGACATTTTCGAGAAGAGCATCAGTCTGCCGAGGGCGAGGCGGAAAGGAATGATGACGATTTCACTTTCGTCTCGGCTTGGGAGTATCTCGATTCCGGCCACAAACTGCACAAAGATGACCTGACGTTCGAGTACGTGGAACTGACCACCCGGAGCTACAAGTAATAACCAATGCGCCCGCCACAGACGGGTGTCTCTTCATTGAGATATGGCAGAAAGCATGAACATCAAACTGAAAGTGTGGCGTCAGGCGGGACCGTCTGATCCCGGAAGATTTGAGGTCTATTTAGTTCCGGACGTCAATCCCCACATGTCCTTTCTCGAGGTTCTTGACGTATTGAACGAGCAGCTCATAAAGGATGGCGGAGATCCCGTAGAATTTGATAATGATTGTCGAGAGGGCATTTGCGGATCCTGCGGGGTCGTAATAGATGGAATCGCCCACGGGCCTCAAAGGCGGACTGCATGCTGCCAGCTACACATGCGTCACTACCGCGACGGCGACATGATCGTGATCGAACCGTGGAGGGCGGGCGCCTTTCCGATAATCAAAGACCTCGTTGTCGACCGCACCGCGTTTGATCGAATCATTTCCGCCGGCGGATTTATCTCCGCGAAGGCCGGCTCCGCTCAGGACGCCAACAGCCTGCCGGTCTCGAAAACGAGCGCAGATCTGGCGATGGATTATGCGTCCTGTATTGGATGTGGAGCGTGTGTTGCCGCCTGTCCGAATGCCTCTGCATCACTGTTCACGGCTGCCAAGATATCCCACCTGGCGATGTTACCCCAGGGTGAAGTAGAGGGCGCCGCTCGCGTGATGTCCATGGTCGATCAGATGCGAGATGAAGGGTTCGGAGACTGCTCCAATCACGCAGAGTGCGAGGCGGTTTGCCCCAAAGGAATCTCAGTTTCGTCCATCACGATGATGCGACGGGAATATGTGAAGGCTCTTCTGGACCAGGTCTGACCATCCAGAGGTGATCCAGAGGCCTCAGACGCTTATCTGAAGGGCTTCGACGACCGATTCAAAGAGAGAGGCGCCATCTG
>CALBJU010000214.1 GCA_937893205.1 uncultured Bacteroidota bacterium | reverse complement strand
TTTTGTCGGAGATGAGGTCGAGATCGTCAATATTCCGATTCCATCCAAACTGGACCGATTCTTCCTTCAGAAAGTGCTCGGGGTCGGTGTACGTCTTGAATCGCTGTTGCCCATACCGCGCACGCACAAGACCACTTCGAAGATCAATACGGCCCCTGGAGTCCAATTTCGTATCAAACTGGACGCCCTCGCTCTCACTGCTGCGTCGCGTTTTCTGGGCCAGCGCATCCGTGAAAAACAGACACAGCAGTATAGAAGTCAGAACGAATTTGTCCATGAAGCCAGGAGTAAACCAGGTGTGCCTAACGTGTACGCATCAGCGAAGAAGGATGCCCAACCAAAGTGGGCAATTCGACGTCTCAGGCCAGAACTGCGGCTCTATCCTTGATTGCTTCCACCTCATCAAGGGCCTCCCATGAAAACCCTGGGCGCCCGAAGTGGCCGTATGCAGCTGTTTTTCTGAATACCGGCTTCAGGAGGTCCAATCGGTCTATTATCGCCTTCGGGCGAAGATCAAAGACATCCTCGACCACCTTAACGATTCGGTCATCGGGGATTCGGCCGGTTCCGTAGGTGTCTACATGCACCGAAATGGGATCGGCGACACCGATTGCATAGGCAATCTGAACAAGTACCTCATCGGCAACTTCGGCCTTGACCAGATTTTTTGCCACGTGCCGAGCCGCATAGGCTGCGCTTCGATCAACCTTCGAAGCGTCCTTGCCCGAGAAAGCACCCCCGCCGTGGGCCCCTTTGCCGCCGTATGTATCGACAATGATCTTCCTGCCGGTCAAACCGGTATCTCCGTGCGGACCACCGATCACAAATTTTCCTGTCGGATTCACGTGCAGGATGAGGTCGTCGTCCATGAGATCTGCAGGGATGACGCGTCCCAGAAGATGTTCGCGGACGTCACTCTTGATCGTTGAGACTTCAACGTCCGGGGCGTGCTGCGTAGATACCACCACCGTGTGAATGCGTTTAATCGTCTTCCCATCATCCTGGTATTCAACCGTTACCTGGCTTTTCGAATCGGGACGGAGATAGGTCATGATCTCCCCCTGTTTTCGAATACTCGCCAGTTCGCGCATCAGTCCATGGGAAAAACTGAGAGCCATGGGCATCAACTCGGCGGTCTCTCGAGACGCGTATCCGAACATCATTCCCTGATCACCTGCACCCTGTTCGAGATGAAGGCCACGATGGTCGTCAACTCCCTGAGCGATGTCTGCGCTCTGTTCATGAATCGTCGAAAGAACTCCGCAGGAGTAAGCGTCGAATCGGAGTTCTGGATCTGTATATCCGATATCCCGGATCACGCTGCGAGCGACGTCCTGCACATCCACATAGGCGTTGGTCGTGACCTCTCCCGAAAGAATGACGAGCCCCGTCGTCACCATCGTTTCGACAGCCACTCTACTCACTGGATCATCCGCGAGCATAGCGTCGAGAATCGCATCAGAAATTTGATCTGCGACTTTATCGGGGTGTCCCTCCGATACAGATTCTGATGAGAACAGGTACGACATTTCGAACTGGATTTAATTGGCTCAACGTCTTGGAACGCTAGGCTGTAACGGATGATTCGTTTCGTTTACGAAGGTTACATCAAGCATCCGGTAGCAAATTGCTTCCTCTCGCGGGGAGGCGTAGTTTTCCAGATTGTATGCCGAAATGTGGCACAAATAGTGGTTTTTCACAGGAAAAGGAAAACCAGAAGCTTTTTTCACAACCAGGAGAACAGGTTATGTCCGATATCGCAGCCAAGGTACAGTCGATCATTGTTGAAAAGCTAGGAGTTGATGAAGCAGACATCAGCGATGATGCGTCATTCACCAACGATCTGGGCGCAGACTCCCTTGACACGGTAGAGCTCATCATGGAATTCGAGAAAGAATTTGATCTTACGATTCCAGATGAAGACGCTGAAAAAATCGCCACTGTTGGGGATGCCGTGACTTACATCACCGGAAAGTCTGCCTGAGCAGAGCCGGTAGTTCTTGACTTCATCTTCCACTTCTTAATCATCCCACGATTGGCATGAGCCGAGAAATTCGCAGGGTAGTCGTGACAGGAATGGGAGCCCTCACTCCTATCGGAAACGATCCAAAGTCATTTTGGGACGCGATGATGAGATGCGAGAGTGGGGCGGCGCCCATCACCTACTTCGACACGGAACCCTTCGTTACGAATTTTGCGTGTGAGCTCAAGAACTTTGACGTTCTCGACTACCTCGACCGCAAGTCGGCGCGAAGAATGGATCCGTTCTGCCAGTACGCGATGATTGCGGCCGGGCAAGCGCTCACCGACGCCGGTATCGATACGGATACGCTCACCACGGAAGAGCAGGAAAGAATCGGTGTGATATATGGTTCCGGCATCGGAGGGTTGCAGGCGCTTTTCGATTCTGCGGATAACCTGATTGCCAACGGACCGCGCAGGATGTCACCTTTCTTCATACCAATGATGATACCGGATATAGCACCGGGGCAGATTTCGATCAGGTATGGTCTGCGAGGGCCAAACTACTCGTGTGTTTCTGCGTGTGCCACCGGCAACAACAATATTGGAGACGCCTTCATGCTGATCAAATTGGGTCACATGGAAGCCGCCGTGACCGGTGGAAGTGAGGCAAGTGTGTCAAATCTTGGAGTCGGTGGTTTCAACGCTCTCAGGGCGCTGTCCACTCGTAACGACGATCCGGCGACAGCGTCCCGTCCTTTCGATGCTACTCGTGACGGATTTGTCCTTGGTGAAGGCGCAGGTGCGCTTTACGTCGAAGAACTCGAACATGCAAAGGCGCGTGGTGCACATATTTACGCTGAAATCCTCGGCGTCGGTATGAGTGGTGATGCCCATCACATTACGGCTCCGGATCCCGAAGGACTGGGTGCGAAAAATGCCATGCTCGCCTCACTTCGAGATGCCGAACTGTCTGCCTCTGATATCGATTATTTGAACATGCACGGGACTTCGACCGGGCTCGGGGACATTGCGGAAACGAACGCCATCAAAACCGTTTTCGGGGACTACGCCTACGAGATGAACCTCTCTTCCACGAAGAGCATGACGGGCCATCTTCTGGGTGCCGCTGGTGCTGTTGAGGCCATCGCTGTGATTGGCGCCATCACCCATCAAATCGTCCCACCGACGATCAATTTCGAACACCCTGATCCAGAATGCGATCTGAATTACACGTTTAACAAGCCCGTTGAACGAAAGGTCGATATTGTGATGTCCAATGCATTCGGATTTGGAGGGCACAATACCAGCGCCATTTTCGGCCGGTATACGGACTGAGTTGAGCTTTCAGCGGAAAAAAAGGCCAGGCGCGTGGCGTCCCGCCCTTTTTAACCATCAGGGTTTTCGACCCTTTGCCCTGAACGATTCGAGCAGGTACATCTGGCTGAACTCTTCCCAAATCGATTGCGTGGTCTGGCTATATCCGTCGTTGGCTTCGTGAATTCGTTCGTCAGTTGGGGAGTGCAGTTTTTATTTCCATGGGAGCTCTCCAACCTGGGAAACGCGGTGACTTATCTGATGTACGCGGGCTTTGCAATTATCGGACTTATTGTGCTGTATAGGGTGTTGCCGGAGACCAAGGAAAAATCGCTGGAGAGAATCGAAAAAGAATATGTAGGCGCATGAACCACGTGCACTGGAGTCCCTAGTCTCTATTGTCCATCCAACTTCTCAAGAGGTCCTCGTCGATGACGAAACACGTTACTGAACCGACTGTCATTGAAGCGGCGGGATTCCCGCCTAAACGAATCGAGGAGTTTTTCGGACGGGTAAACTCGGGTGATGAGCGACTCAGCATTGCGCGTATGTCGAGTCCGGAAGGCTGGAGTGAACCAGGTCAAACGCCCGAATTTGACGAGTATACGCTCGTATTAGAGGGGTGCCTGCGCGTTGAAACGGAAACTGAATCGATCAATGTTCGCGCAGGCGAGGCCATTCTTTGCTCCGCCGGAGAATGGATCCGGTATTCCAGTCCTCACGAAGGAGGAGCGAGATATATTGCAGTTTGTCTTCCTGCATTTTCGCCAGATACCGTCCACAGGGACAGGGATTAGCCTACGGAGCTACCGAAAAACGATCTCTCGGATCGTATCCGCGCCCAGCTCCTTGTTCAGGCGTTGGCGCCAGTCATCTCTTTTGAGGTGCAGTTCCTGTCTCCAAGCAGGCGACGAAATGCGTACGAACAACCGATCTCCCTTCACCCAGCATTTCTCTACGTGATGCTTCATCTGGGGGCTCATAATCTGCTCCCATGTAGCGATAACATGACCTCGAGCCAGCGGGCCTTCTAGACCCATGCCCTTGATGAGCTCACCGAGTATGTCGCCGAGTGGTTTGGCCGTTCTGTTGCGCATGCCGACAACTTACAGACGAGGAATCAAAACCGCTTAGAAATGGTCAGGGGGCGCCAGCGATTAGCAGCGAACTGCCCATTGCTAGCACCCCCATGACCACTCATCGGAAGACGCACTGTGCACTACGACGGCTATTCGCCATAGTTACAGAATAGATGGTGTTTTCTGTAAATGGTTGCCCGTCAACACGATGTGCATTCGTATTGTGCTTATCCAGGTCATTGGACGCGGGGCAGTTAGATCGTCATGGCTATATTCGTGCCCCCCTTCAGCCTATCCATGTAAATTTCGGACATGATTGATCTCGCCACAAAACTCGCTCGGATAGGAACCGAGCCTGACCCGGAGACCGGTGCGCTCACCCCTCCCATTCACATGGCATCCACCTACGCCAGGGATGAGGCAGGAGAGTACTCGCGCGGATTCGTTTATTCACGCCTGGAGAATCCCACCCGTCGCCGTTTCGAGGAGGCGCTGGCCGATATAGAAGGAGGTGAGTCATGCGCCGCCTTTTCGTCGGGCATGGCGTCCGCGATGACACTGTTTCAGGCGCTGGATCCGGGTGATCATATCGTCTTTCCTGCAGACATATACTTCGGAGTGCGTCATCTGGCGACTACCGTCTTCTCGCGTTGGGGACTCAAATCCGACATCGTGGACATGTCCCGGCTTGATTCTGTGCAGGACGCTATCACCGATAGAACGCGTATCGTCTGGGCAGAATCGCCCTCCAATCCGCAACTGAACATCACAGACATCGAAGGTGTCGCTGAAATTGCCCACGCCGCGAGTGCTCAACTGGTTGTCGACAGCACCTGGTCTACCCCTTATTTGATGCAACCCATCGCGCTGGGAGCGGACATCGTTCTGCACTCCGTAACCAAGTACCTGGGGGGACATTCGGATGTGCTGGGAGGCGCGTTGGTTTTCTCGGAGAAAACAACGTTGTCTGAAAGAGTCCACGAACTGCAACGGGAAGCCGGCGCGTAGCGCCATGCCGATACCGTCACCGGTGTTGAT
>CALBJU010000213.1 GCA_937893205.1 uncultured Bacteroidota bacterium | reverse complement strand
CTGGAGGGGCCTGATTCTGGGCCTCCTCCTGGTGTGTTCGCCCCTTCGGCAAGATGCAATCGCTCAGGAAGATCCAGTTACCGCTCGTCTACCCCATTCTCCCAGAACCAGTACCGAGCTCGTAAAAACTGGAACGGCCGTCTCACCGCTGGCCTCGGCGTTCGACATCACGTATTACCATCTGACGCTGAACCTTGATGCTCAGCGAGATCCGATTCTAGTGGGTCGTGTGCGCGTGGAGGGGCGATCAATCGGGCCCGTCGACAGCCTGGTTCTGGATCTGTCGGACGACATGACGCTCGACATCGTGTTTTCATCCACTGGTGATCAGTTGATGACCCGGCACGAGGGGAATATGATCACGATCGCTCTTTCAACGCCTCTCCAGCCTGGAGAATCCTTCGGGATGGATGTTGTCTACCACGGAAATCCAGCCGATGTAGGTTTCGGGAGCTTTGAGACTGGCGTCCGAGCGGCGGGTGATCCATATATATGGACACTTTCAGAACCGTACGGAGCTAAAGAGTGGTGGCCGTCTGAAGACCATCCTTCAGACAAGGCCGACTCCGTTCGAATTACAGTCACCGTTCCTGAGCCTCTCGTCGTAGGCTCCAACGGATTGCTTCAGAGCGAAGTGCACCATCTCAATAATACCGTGACCTTTGACTGGATGCATCGCTATCCGATTGCAAGTTATCTGGTATCGATTGCTGCTGGTGACTACGAACGCAGGGTCGATATGTATGTGCGGCCACAGAACTTGAGGCAGCAGTACGGAAGCGCTTCATTTCCGATTGAACACTACGCGTTTCGAGGATCACCCGCGTATGAGGGTATAAATGCCGCAAGCGGCTGGCGTTTGACGTCTGAGGCGATGGCCGTTCTCGAAGACTGGTTTGGACCGTATCCATTTGCAGAAGAGAAGTATGGGAACGCCCACGTAACCTTCCGGGGAGGGATGGAGCACCAGACGCTCAGTTCGATGGGAAATATTGGCATCGAGCTGATATCCCACGAACTCGCCCATCAGTGGTTTGGCGATAAAATTACTCCATTCTCATGGCGGGACCTGTGGCTGAACGAAGGATTTGCGACCATGGGTGAGATGTTGGTCTTCGAGTCCAATCCAGATTTTTCAAGTGTCGGCCTGTTCTTGAGCGACCTGTACTTCCATCGTGCACGGCTCTCGAGTGGAACGCTCGTGTTGGCGGACACGACCGACATCTTCAATATGTTCAGTTTTCCGAGGGTGTACGCAAAAGGCTGGACGGTCCTCAGGATGATACGAGGGATGACGGGAGACGCCGTTTTTCGAGAAATCCTTCGTACGTACGCTCGCTCGCCCGGTGCGGCCTACGGGGGCGCCAATACGAAAGATTTTCAGGACGTTGTCGAACAGGTTACCTCTCGATCCTATCAGGCATTTTTCGATCAGTGGGTCTACAGCGGAACAGGCTATCCAACCTACTCGGCTACCATAGAAGACATATCGACAGGAAGTGGAAATCGAGCCCGAATTATCCTGGCGCAGACCCAGGAGCCCGACGTATCAAACATCGACGCCTTTGAGATGCGTGTGTGGCTTCAAATACGTACGACCGTAGGCTCCGTGCTCTACAACGTGGAGAATACGCTGCGAGAGCAGACTTACGAGGTAGACCTTCCGGGCGCTCCTCTAGCGGTCGAGGTTGATCCCGAAAGATGGATACTGAGAGGTGACGCGGCCTCCGCAACCACCCTGGTCGAAGAGGGACTTCCGGGTCACTTGAGTGTGTCCATCTATCCAAATCCTACCCGTTCAATCATCGGCTTTCGCGTGGATGCCCCGCTGGGTGCGCGGCCGATTGCCGAACTCTACGATATCCTGGGTCGCCGACTTTGGACTCGGGCAATCGGCCGCGCCGGTGGCGTCCCGATATACGAGGTGATCGACGACATCCGACTTCCTGCAGGAACCTACCTACTTCGAGTTCGAAGTGAGCGGACGTTTGTGGACCGAGTCGTGACCATCATTCGCTGACGATCTGACCGTCGCACGTAATGTGTTCGTCCTCAGTGGGCCTGCGGGTCGGAGAATTTCCTACAGCCAGAGGGGGATTACAGTCTTTGGGGACGAAGTGGGTGTGACTTCCGTGTGGGACCTCATTATAGGACCGGGAATCAAAAACGCCCAGAGAGTCAACCAGAACAACCAGGAGAAACAGCCCGATACCAAGTACCAGATAGAAACGAGCACGTATTTTCATTTAACTGGCCGAATTTCGTGTACTCGTGCAGAATAGGGATCAGCGGAGCAAATTTGCGAGGTCGATGTAGACACGCGGATATTATTTGCGAAGTTCGCACGATTCCCTTTTGCCCGGTCATATTTCCTCTCATTTTGTATTTTTCTACATCGATCTGAGCTGTCATCCGGTATCGACCCCCCACCCACCCCACCTGCGTTCATGATTTCTCGTCGATTGAAATATTTGTCCATGATCCTGCTCGCTGGGTCGGTGGCGACTGTGAGTTACGCGCAGGTGATAGAGGGCAGAGTACTCGACGGAGAAACTCGACTCTCTCTTCCAGGCGCTACCCTCGTTCTGATGCGGGGAGACCTCCAACTGGCCGCACGGATTGCGGATGGTAATGGAGAGTATCGATTCTCGGGACTGAACATCGACACCTACATCGTAGAGGCTTCCTTCATCGGATACGAGTCTCGCCGCGATACCCTCACACTCCCGCTTGCAGACCGGCACGATTTCTTGTTGAAGCCTACCCGGACGTTGCTGGATGAACTGGTGGTTGAA
>CALBJU010000212.1 GCA_937893205.1 uncultured Bacteroidota bacterium | reverse complement strand
AGCGGTATCTCTTGCCAACGATCCCAGGAAGGCGACCGAGCAATTCGTGAAAGCGTTTGAATCGGTATCTCCCAGAGTATAGTTTGGCATGCATTATCAAGAACAGTATTCCCAGCGATATGTCCCAGCCGATAGCTGCACGTTTGTCCGCGATTCGCCAAGCGATGGTCCTTGAGGGTTTTGATGCAGTCGTGCTGAATCCGGGGCCATCCCTCCCCTATTTGAGCGGGTTGCACTTTCACATCAGCGAACGACCTGTTCTATTTTGCATTACGGCCGATGACGCTACCATTGTTGTCCCAGAACTCGAAGCGCAGAAACTGAATCACGCCTCCTTTCCCCTCAGGTCATTCACCTACACTGAAAACCTCGCCAGCTGGCAGGTAGCATTTGATTCTGCATTGGCTCACCTCAACACATCCGGCGGAAAAAAAGTTGGAATCGAGCCGATCAGCCTCCGGGTCTTGGAGCTTCGTTTTCTGGAAGCCGCCCTTCCCCAGGCAAAACTCACATCGTGTGAACAATTAATAGCCGGGCTTCGCATGCGCAAAGATGAGCAGGAGCTCAGGTTGATGCGTGATGCCGTCGAAATGGCCCAATTAGCTCTGGCGGATACGTTGCCTCACGTCAAAGTGGGAGTCAGTGAGCTCGAAATTTCCTCTATCCTCATTCAAAGACTGCTTGCCCATGGCTCCGGCGGCGAACTACCCTTTCAGCCGATCATTGCGTTCGGGGCCAATTCGGCCAACCCACACGCCGTACCATCAGATTACACGGCAAAAGAAGGTGATCTGATTCTCTTCGACTGGGGGGCCAACAATCAGGGTTATTTTTCAGACCTGACTCGGACCTTTTCTCTAGGCGAGCCGGGTGAGACGCTTCGAAATGTCCATGATGCCGTCAACAGGGCGAATGCCGCCGGGCGGGCCCAGGCGGGTCCGGGCATCACAACGGGCAGCATCGATGACGCTACTCGCGGAGTTATTCAGGAAGCTGGTTATGGGGAGTACTTCACGCACAGAACCGGACATGGGCTGGGCCTGGAGGTTCATGAAGAGCCGTATATCCGCTCAGGAAACGACAGCATTCTGGATATCGGGATGACCTTCACCATTGAACCGGGCATCTACTTGCCTGATCAGGGCGGTGTCCGGATCGAAGATGACATGGTCATTACTGAATCAGGAGCCGAAAGCCTCAGTACGTACCCCAGAGAACTCCGCATTCTTCCAGTATGACATCAGAAGTTCGCATTATCGCCTTCGGTGCCACTGCCTCAGATCTCGAATGGTTAAAAGTGGGCTTCGAGAAGATGGACCAGGACACGTGGGCGCTGCAGCTTCACTATGAGGGTGAAGATTCGGAAGCAGTGAATGCTGTGGGAAGCGATTGCTCGATTCTGATTCTGGATGAGTCGCTTGGAATCGAGTCCGCTCGCGATCTGCTGGCCGAATCTCTTCTTGCATTACCATCGAAGCCACTCCTGATCGGAGTCTCGGATAAATACGATCCAGCTTGGGATCAACTCATCCGCCACGGCGCACAAGATTTTCTGCTTAAAAGCGCTGACTCCCCTGCAGTGATGAGGCGCACAATTCTGCATGCCATCGACCGGGCGAGCATCCTAGATGCGACCCAGGAGGCAGAAATTCGTCTTCGGACCATTATTGAGAATATTGACGATGGCGTCCTGATTCTAGATGAACAGGGTGCTGTCATGTTCGCGAATCCGGCCACCGAAGATCTGCTGGGCCGCTCTCTGGAAGATATTTACGGATTAGAAGTCCCCTTCGAGATCCCGAAAAAGGCCAATGACTTCATCACCATTGACCATCCTGGCCGTGAAAAAGTCACCTTTCATGTCCATGTCTATTCAATTCGGTGGGAAGGTCGCGAGTCCAATCTGATCACGCTGCGGGACGTGACCGCCGAGCGCGAAATTGGAGAGCAGCTCAAGCTTGCCAGAAAGAAAGCGGAAGAAGCCGCTGCAATGAAGGGAGCGTTCCTGGCAAATATGAGTCACGAACTGCGGATGCCTCTCGCGAGCATAATTGGATTTGCGCAGCTTATTGAGGAGGGCGTCGCCAACAAGGATTTCAAAGAATTCGCTTCCCTGATTCAGGAGAGTGGAAATCGTTTACTGGCTACAATCAACTCTGTGCTCGAAGCAACGCGGCTGGACCGTCACTTTATCGAGCCCAAGCTGGAGGAGATTCGGGTTGATACTCTCATCATCTCAACAGTAAGACTGCTACAGCCGCTGGTGGGATCTTCAAAGGTTGTTCTCTCATGTCAGGGCACAGACGAGCCTGTCGCGATGGCAGATCGAAGTTTTCTGGAGAGGATTCTCAATAACCTGATCGGAAATGCTGCCAAATTCACAGACGAAGGCTCTATTGATGTGCGATGGGGATATCAGGACGGGTATGTACGAATTGATATTTCCGACACGGGAATAGGGATGGACGCCGACTTTCTTCCGCAGGTCTTTGACGAGTTCTCGCAAGAAAGCACGGGACATGGCCGATCATTTGAGGGCTCGGGTCTGGGACTGGCTATCGTGAAAGGGCTCGTAGACCTGATGAAGGGACAAATTGAGATTGAGAGCACCAAGGGCGAAGGCACTAGTTTTTCCGTGTATATTCCTCGCGCCGACCTCCAAACCTGAAGCCAGCCACAATCGCCTTGATTACCGAAACCACTCAACTATTTGCTCTTCTTGCAGGGGTCCTCGGGCTGGTTTTCTGGCTGAGCACTCTGCCAGCCCTTTCGAAGTTTTTCAAGATCATGCCTCCCGTCATATGGGCCTATTTCGTGCCTATGATTCTGACGACAGCCGGAATAATCCCCGCTCAATCCGAGGTCTACTCATGGATGAGCAGGTACTTGCTGCCGTTTTCTCTCTTCCTCCTCATGATTACCGTAGACTTGCGAGCGATCCTGAAATTGGGAAGGATGGCGATCATCATGATGCTGGTGGGTACGGCAGGAATAGTGATTGGGGGACCTATCGCGTTCGCGATGTTCAGCTCTTTTCTGCCGGCTGACGCCTGGCAGGGCTTGGCTACGCTCTCCGGAAGCTGGATTGGTGGAACGGCGAATCTGGTCGCTATGCAGGCCAGCGTAGGTGCATCAAGCGAAGTCGTGGGCACCATCATCGTTGTAGATACGGTCGTTGGCTACGGCTGGATGGGCATTTTAATATTTTTAAGTGCGTTTCAGGATAAATTTGACCGATGGGTCAACGCCGATAGCTCTGCCATCGATCGCGTCAACAAACATCTTGTTGACGCCGAACAGTCTCAGAGACCGGCTACGCTGAACGACTTGACTTATATACTGGGATTAGGGTTTGTGGTAACCGTAGTGGCCGTCGCAGCGGGAGGATATCTTCCCAGTTTAGGCGATCCAACTGTTATCAGCGCAACAACCTGGGGTATCCTGCTGGTGGTGACCGTTGGTCTCCTGCTCTCCTTTTCACCCCTGAAAAAACTGGAGTCTGCCGGCGCTTCAAAAATCGGTTTTCTTGCACTCTATCTCCTGCTCACATCGATTGGCGCGCAGGCCGATCTGGCGGCTATTCTGGAAGCACCCATGTATCTCGTCACCGGCATCGTTTGGATTTCCATCCATGTCGGGCTTCTGTTGATCGCTGCGAAAATAATTAGAGCCCCGCTGTTTTTCGTCGCGACCGGAAGCATGGCTAACGTTGGTGGCGCTGCCAGCGCACCCATTGTCGCCAGCGTTTATCACCCGTCAATGGCGCCAGTCGGGCTCCTGATGGGCATCTCGGGCTACATCTTGGGTATCTACGCCGCTTTGGGCTGCGCCTGGATGTTAGGACAACTCTCCGTTATGCTGTAGCCGTTTGCTGAGAGCATCCGCTTCATCTACAAGAGATCCAATCGCGTCTACACCTGAAGACCAAAACGCCGGATCCCGCAGGTCCACGCCTAACTTTCCAACCAATTTGTGGGGCCAATCCGAGCCTCCACTCTCGAGCAGTTCCAGGTAGGCATCGGCAAACGAACTTCCTTCCTGCTCATATCTGGTATGAAGAGCCAGAACCAGCAGTTCGCCGAACGCATAGGCGTAGACATAGCCAGGCGTGTGCAGGAAATGCGGGATGTAGCTCCACCACCAGGAGTAGTTCTCCGAAAGCGATACGCTGTCGCCGAACATGGGGCTTTGCGTTTCCATCCAAGCCGCTCGCAGATCGTCCGTTGAAAGCTCGCCTGATTCTCTGCGATGCGTGTGAATCCGGTTCTCAAATCTATTCATGGACACCTGTCGAAATACCGTAGCAATGGTATCGTCGATCTTCCCCATCATCATCGCAAGCCGATTCGCGTCGTCTGATTCTTCCTTCATCAGCTTCTTGAATACAAGCATCTCACCAAAAACAGATGCTGTTTCAGCAGTCGTCAGGGGTGTGTCGGCGTGGAAGATTCCTTGCTTGCGTGACAGAAACTGATGAATGCCGTGGCCGAGCTCATGCGCAAGGGTCTGCACGTCCCGGATCTTTCCAGTGTAGTTGAGAAAAATGTAGGGGTGGGCACTTGGCACGGCGCCGTGACTGAATGCGCCTCCGCGTTTTGCCGGAGCAAGTGCCGCATCAATCCAGTTCTCGTCGAAAAAGCGAGTCGCAATATCCCCCATCGTGGGATGGAATTCCGAGTACGACGAGAGAACCATCTCTCTAGCGGACTGCCAGTCTATAAATCGATCTGCTTCTCCGATGGGAGCATACCGATCATATTCAGTCATAGTATCAATGCCCAGTAGTCGCTTCTTGATATCGTAGAATCGCGCAACATGGCTGTAACCAGCCTCGACGGACTTGATCAAAGCATCCACATCTTCATCAGCGACCTCGTTTGACAAGTTTCGAGACGATATCCACGAGGAATAGCCTCGAAGGCGATCATCCAGAGCCTTATCGGCCAGTATGGTGTTGAAGACGAATGTCAGAGGCCGAATGTTGTCTTTCAGTCCAAGGGTGAACGCTTCGGCCGCACCACGTCTTACATCCCTGTCTGCATCGTGAAGTCTTGCAAGTACCTGCTGCTGGCTCAGCTGCTTGCCCGAAACTGAAAACCTCATATCAGAGAGGGACTCATCGAAAAATCGATTCCAGGCCGAACGACCCGTGTTGGACTTTTCAATAAGAATCCGCTCTTCCGGCTCAGTCAAGAGATACGGCTTCTGAATGCGGACAACTTCCAGATAGTGCCTATAGCTGTCCATTTCGGGCGATGCCAGAATCTCTTCAGCCTGCGCATCATCCAGCTTGGTCCAATCCAACTCAAAAAACAGGAGAGTCGTAGAAATGCCGGTGTACGCTTCCTTGACCTTCTGAAGCAGCGCCCCGCGCTCTGAATCCGCCGTGTCGGTCGACCAGTTCAGGTAGGCGTAGGTATAGGCTCGGCCCACGCTATCCTGGATTTCACCGAGAAGACTCATGGCCCGTTTCATTTCCTGTGGCCCAATCTGCTCCATGGAGCCTCGATACGTTTCGGCGAATGCATCTGCCCGACTCTGACCTTTCGAAAGCTCCTCAAGAAGCGACTCCGTCGTCGGGAAAAGATCGGTCAGATCCCAGGTGACGTTTTCAGCACCGCTTTGAGGTTCGGGCGATTCAACCCCTGACTCGACTTCACTATGCTTCTCGCGATTGGGTGACAAACTTATGGGCATACAGTTCTCAGAATTGATGAGAGTCCGGCATTTGGTGGCCCGGAATACTCACTGGTCCCTAAAAGGGTTCTAGGTCGAAACCGAAGGAGATTTGGGGCTTCTAACAATACCATTGACTCGTTACTCATCGGAGTGACCAATGCTAAAATTATGCGGCATCCAGTAGCCATCTTCTCCCTTTTTTGCGTCCTCCTGTTTTCGGGTTGTTCGAAACTGGAAACAGAAAACTCAATTCCTGAAGTCATTCAGGCAGGAGAATTAGATATCCAGGGCTCTCTCCCAGAGTTCAGCCGCCCGATGTTGCGGGGTGGTACGCTGACGTCGAACTCCTTGAGTGGAAAAATCACCTTGATTAATTTCTGGGCTACATGGTGTGGCCCCTGCGTAGTTGAAATT
>CALBJU010000211.1 GCA_937893205.1 uncultured Bacteroidota bacterium | reverse complement strand
GGACAAATAATTGAGGTCGATACAGATGGGGTATTTTTCGTACCTCCCGCCCACGTCCGAACAGAAGAAAAGGAACGAGAGTTTCTGAGCGATCTCAATTCTGAAATGCCCGAAGGCATTCGAATAGGATTCGATGGCAGATATGAGCGCATGATGTCCTACAAGATGAAAAACTACGCGCTGATGGACTACGATGGGATGATCAAGTTGAAGGGCTCCTCTCTCGTCTCACGTGCCACGGAGCCGTTCGGACGGAAATACGTGCGCGACTCCATTCACCTGTTGCTCCATTCCAGCATTCAGGAGATGCATGAGTTGTACTTGATGTACAGGGATAAGATTACGGAGCATAGATGGGAGCACGCCTACGAGTTTGCCCGTTCAGAAACCCTGAAGGACAGCCTGGGCAAGTATCAGAGAGATGTTGAATCCGGAAAACGATCACGAAGTGCTTCCTACGAACTGGCGTTAGAAGAAGCGTCTTCAAATCGACAACCCATCCGGAAGGGAGATCGAGTCTCGTTCTACATCACAGGTACTGGTGAAAGTGGGCCGGCATTCGAGAACGCAAGGCTTGCGTCGGCCTGGCGACCGGAAATGCCCGACGAAAACGTCAGCTACTATCATCAGCGCCTGAATGAGCTGTCGTCCAAATTCGAACCCTTCTTCAAACCTCCCGATTACCGGGCCATTTTCTCTCAAGAAGATCTGTTTGGTTTTGACGCTGCTGATATTTCCATACGAAATCAGCAGTATCCTCTGCCCGAGGATATTGTCCCACCAACACCGCTTCCTGATGATGAAGAGTTCTAGATGCAAACTGCTCCTGATACTGCTCTCAATCGGTGTGATCGCTTGTTCATCCACTCCATCAGATTCCGTTTCTTTGATCGAATCCGACTTTTCCATTCCGATCCTTGACCTGTCCCGCGTCACCCGTCTGCAGCGCATCGTGGACCGTGAATCCGGTCAATACCTGGGTCACCCGACAACGGTACTGCTTGATGATGGTAGATCATTACTGACAACATATCCGAAGGGTCACGGTCGGGGTCCAATAGTGTACAAACGAAGTGATGACGGCGGAGCCACGTGGAGCAAACGTTTGCCGACGCCGACGTCGTGGGAATCGTCTCTCGAGGTGCCCACTCTGTTTCGTTTTCAGAAAGCAGACGGCAGCAAGCGTATAATCCTCTTTTCAGGTCTGTACCCCATCAGAATGGCTTTGTCTGATGATGATGGGGATTCCTGGACAGAACTTGAGCCCATTGGCGACTTCGGTGGAATCGTGGCGATGTCATCGCTCATCCAGCAATCCGATGGTTCGTTGGTCGCGTTTTTTCACGACGATGGTCGCTTCATAGCCGATGAAGGCGAGAGAACTCAGTTCACCGTATACCGAACCGTTTCCGACGATGACGGCCTGACCTGGGGGGAACCCGAACTCGTTGTCACCAGCGCATCTTTGGATCTTTGTGAACCGGGCGCGGTGTGGTCTCCGGATGGGCATGAGCTCGCATTGTTGCTTAGAGAGAACAGCCGGGAGAGCCTGTCACACGTGGTGTACTCGGGTGACGAATCCGAAACATGGTCTTCGCCGACCATCTTACCCCCGGCACTCACTGGAGATCGCCAC
>CALBJU010000210.1 GCA_937893205.1 uncultured Bacteroidota bacterium | reverse complement strand
GGGTATGACAATGGCGAAGGAGCCGCCGTCGTGTTCAATCAGATGGGAGGCGACTGGTCCCAGTCGAGCATCGTGTTTCATGACAAGGGCGCGATGGAATCGTTCACCGGTGAAATGGTGGAATGCGAAGACGGCAATGCCGCCGGATTCCGGTGCGAAGACGTGGACATCCAGTCCTTCCTGTCTCTGCGTGATCTTGGTGGCCGACGGGGAACGCGGATGAATGATATCTGGGGCTGGGTCGATCCAGCATCAGGCCGTGAGTTCGCGATCGTAGGGCGGACCGACGGAGCCGCCTTCGTAGAAGTCACCGACCCATACAATCCGACCTATCTTGGCAATATGGATAAGACCCCAGGCGCCAATAACTCTGTCTGGAGGGATATGAAAGTGTACAAGGATCACGCATTCATCGTGGCCGACGGCGCTGGGCAACACGGCATGCAGGTTTTCAAGTTATCACGGCTGCTGAACGTCCAAAATCCTCCGGTTGAGTTCGAGCCGGACGTTCTCTACGATCAGATCGCGAGCGCGCACAATATTGTGATCAATGAACAGACGGGCTACGCCTACTCGGTCGCATCCCGGATGGGGGGCATCACGTGCGGTGGGGGTCTCCACATGATCGATATTCGCGAGCCGCTCAATCCCACCTTCGCGGGCTGCTTTTCGCACGAAGGGACGGGTCGAAACGGCACGGGAAATACACACGACGCTCAGTGTGTAATCTATCATGGACCGGACACCGATCACTCTGGCCAGGAAATCTGCCTCGGATCAAATGAAACGGCGCTCTCCATCGCAGATGTGTCGGACAAACGGAATCCAAAAGTCATATCAATAGCGACCTACCCAAACATCGCGTACACCCATCAGGGATGGCTCACGGAAGATCACCGATACTTTTACATCAACGACGAGGGCGACGAGCCGCAGGGACTGGTAGAGGGCACCCGGACGTTGATCTACGATCTGGAAGATCTCGATGACCCGATTCTGGCAGGCGAGCACTTTTCGACGGAAACCAGCACGGACCACAATCTCTACATCAAGGGAAATCTGATGTATCAGTCGAATTACGTGGCGGGCCTTCGCATCCTGGACGTCTCGAATCCGGAAACGCCCGTTGAAGTGGCATTTTTCGACACCGTATCGAACGATCGTGCGGGTGGAGGCACGTGGAGCAACTATCCGTATTTCCAGAGCGGAACGATAGTCGTGACCTCGAGTCGCGAAGGGCTGTTCATGTTGAAGAAGCGGCAAGTGGACATTTAGCGAGCCCGGATTGAATCTGGGTCGAATCGATTTGTCAGTCGGATAGGGGGCGGGCGCCGGTGGCGCCCGCCCCTTTCGTTTGGATGAGCGGGGCTCACGAGGTAATATCGAAGCACACCAAAACCCGATACACATGGGACGCATTCACCGAGGCGCCTCGGACAACGCGTAGCGGTGCTTTCTCTCGATGGCGGTCAACTTTTAAAGCATGATGACTCGCGTGGTAAACGCACGAATTCCCCTCTTTTTGGCTGCGCTCCTTCTGATGGGAGCGTACCTGTCTGCGTGTTCGTCGTCTGAAAAGGAGTCAGAGATCACCTCGTTCGGGCCGACCTACGCAGCGTGGAGTCCGTTGG
The DNA here is from genome assembly GCA_937893205.1 of uncultured Bacteroidota bacterium. Taxonomy (GTDB): domain Bacteria; phylum Bacteroidota; class Rhodothermia; order Rhodothermales; family UBA10348; genus CALBJU01. Next base: position 1,893 of record CALBJU010000210.1, on the reverse strand, counting down.
CGGAGTATGTCGGCATCGATGCGTGCCAGCAGTGTCATGAACCCCAGTATGACTCGTTCATTCGTTCTCAGATGGGTCGCTCGTTCAAGCACGCGGCGCGATCACTTTCAGACGCGCCCTGGGATGATGTTACGCCCCTGTATTCTGAATTCGACGACATGTACTACCAGCCGTACGCGGTGGGCGAGGATCTTTTCGTCAAAGAGTATCGCCTGGCCGAATCCGATACGATTTACACGCGGGTCGAGCAGATAGATTTCATCGTCGGATCCGGTCAACACACCAATTCGCACATCTATTCGGAGAACGGATATCTGTATCAAATTCCGGTGACGTGGTACACGCAGGATCAGAAATGGGGACTGGCACCCAAATTCGAGAAATCGGGTAATAACTATCGTTTCTCGCGGGTCATCACCGACGAGTGCATGGCCTGTCATAACGCGCAGCCAACGTTCGTTGAAGGGTCTGAAAACCGATTTGAGCACGTCCCCGAGGGCATCAACTGCGAAAAGTGCCACGGACCCGGTTCAATTCATATTGAGGAGAAAACGGCGGGAATCATCGTCAATACGGTCAGTGAGATCGATTTTTCGATTGTCAATCCAGGCAAACTGAGCCCAGAACGTGAGCTGGACGTATGCAAGCGATGCCACATGCAGGGCGCCGCAGTCTTCGAAGGCGGCGATGGGCCCCTCGACTGGCGCCCCGGCAAGTCCCTAGCGGCGCACGAGAATGTGTTCTGGCCCAGACAACCAGATTCGACCACCCACTTTATCATGGCTTCGCATCCGGACCGGCTAGCCCAAAGCGCGTGCTTTCTAGAATCCTGGAAGTCAGACAATGACATGCAGCCGATCACGTGCCTGACCTGTCATGACCCGCACAAACCCATAGAGGAGACGCTCGATACGTTCGATGCCACGTGCCAGAACTGTCACGATGGACGTGCCGAGACCGCATCCGCCCTGATGTGTACAGAACCAACGGTGGTCGCCGGCACAAACGCGCTGCCCTGCGCATCATGTCACATGCCCGAGTCGTCTTCGACAGACATTCCCAACATCCGTATTACCGACCACTTCATTCGCGTTCCCGGACGGCTCTCTCCCGAGGAAGCAGAGGACCAGACCCGCTTCATCCGAATGGCTGCTCTGGTGGATGACGCACCCTCACTGAGGCAGCAGGCGGATGGCTTTTTGACCTACTACGAACAGTTCACCGATCGACCGGGAATGCTGGACTCCGCTGCTGTCCTGATTGGGCGAATCGATGACGGCGCTGAAGATGGGGACGCCCTGACTCGCTCGCGCATTCGGCTGTGGCACCTTCAGTCGGATCACGCAGCCATTAGAAGGCTCAGTCAGTCTTCCGGATTTGAAGCACCCACCGATGCCTGGACGTTCTACAGAATTGGCGAAGCGTTCGCTGCCGGTGGAGATGCCAACCGATCCATCCGGTGGTACGAACAGGCCTTTGCCCAGGGCCGCGATCACTTGCGATTCGGGGACAAACTGGGTGTCGCCTATACCCAGGCGGGCCGGGCGCCCGAAGCGATCGCGATATATGATGGATTGCTGGGAGGAAACCCGAAATTTGAGAATGGACTGAACAACCGCGGCTTCGCCTACCTGCTGACGGGGGACTTCGAGGCGGCCGAGGAAGATTTTCGTTCAGCCCTCGCTCTCTCTCCGGATCTCGAACTGTCGCTGGCAAACCTGGCATCCCTCCTCATCAATACCGACCGCGACGATGAAGCGCGCCCGATCATGAGAAAGCTGATCACCAGCTATCCAGAGAATGGGGAATATGAGCGCGTGTGGCGGGTTTTGGGTAGTCGATGATCAGATTTGCTTAGTTCTGAAAAACTAGCGTAGATGGAGCAGGGGAGTT
>CALBJU010000209.1 GCA_937893205.1 uncultured Bacteroidota bacterium | reverse complement strand
TGAGTGCGGCCGTTTCCGAAGCACTCAATCCCAGATCGATCGCGAGAAACGATACCGTCTCGTCAAGTGATCCAGATTCGTCTCCTGATATCCCGCCAGATGAGTCGCAAGCTGCCAGCACAGTCACAACAACCATCAGGCTGAGCAACCGACCGGCTAAAATTTTCCATTTCGTCTTCATGACATTAAACTCCAATAGTGTTAATCGAGTATTGAACGTGGGTGTTCATCTCGGTCGCATCGCGGGAGGGTTTGTCGTATTCCCGACTGTTGTGCGACTCACAAGACCGGAGCACTTCGATTATCTATTGATCATCAAAGATTATCAAAGACTGCGAAGACTTTCGGACTCGTAGCCAATTAACGGGGCCATGGAGACGTAGTTGTCACAGAAGTGTGACGATGTTGTGGGGAGTGTGTGGGATTGAGATCGACAGCCTGAAAAGCAGCTCTGTGGAGATTGATTGGTACTACGCAAAGATGGTTTGGATATGAGTAGGTCGCTAGATTAGGCTGGTGTATTGATTGCCGCACCAGTTTAATTGAGTTAATTCCAGGAAAACAAAGCCCCGATATCACATTGTCATTTGATTGGCCTGAAACTTTTGTGCAAATCTTGCCGGAATCCTGGGCGAGCGAGCCTCTCGAAGAGCTGGCACTGAATTACGATACCGTCGAAAACCACGGATGGTACTCGAATCTGGATTACACGGTTGAAGAGATCGTTGGATACGTCCGCAAGGGAGATATTCTGATTGACTATTCGGGTGGAACGGGAATCCTCGCCAAGCGCCTATTAGACCGGTTTGGGTCCAAAGATGTGGGGATCATAATCGTAGATTCGTCACCCAAGTTTTTGAGGCTGGCTCTGGAAAAATTCAAGGACGAGCGGCGAATGGCGTTTCGTCACATTCGCTTCATTCGCGAGGAGCGTCGTCTCGAGCGACTGGACGAAGTCCTTGGAGACGAATTGCTGAGTCGCGGTGTTGACGGAATCGTATCGACGAATGCAATCCACCTCTACTTCGATCTATCAGAGACACTCCAGGCCTGGAAATCCGTTCTTCGTCCGTGGGGGCGTGTTTTTATACAATCCGGCAACATCAAGAATCCAGATTCACCGTATGATGAGTGGATCATCGATGAAACCGTGGAGGTGATTCACTCGAAAGCGATGGAAATTGTCAGAGAGGATGACGCCTTCAAGCGGTACCGAGACAGACTGAATGATGCCGATTATATGTCTCAGCATGAGGCGTTGAGACGAAAGTATTTTCTGCCAGTAAAGCCTCTAGAGCACTATTTAGACAGACTACGCTCTGAGGGTTTCGATATTACTGCGGTCCAGCATCAACGAATCGCGGCGCGAGTAGATGAATGGTATGAATTTTTAAGCGTCTACCACGAAGGCGTTCTGGGATGGGTGGGAGGTGCAGAAAAGATCACCGGCGCCACAGCATCTGACGATGTGATCAAGGATCGGCTGAATCTCATGCGCTTGGCTATGGATAAGGTGTTTGGCGGCGCCTTTGAATTTGGCGCGTCATGGACATATATCACGTGCGAGCCCAGAAGCTAACTTCGTATATTTCATATTATATTGTTTGTCCTTGGGCACAAGGCAGAGTTTTCAACATCTTCAATGCTTTGAGCGTATAAACTCTTGATATCGTAATCACCGGGAAATGACGACGAATCCGCCAAAAAATTTCGGTCTTATCGGCGCTGCAGGCTACGTGGCCCCGAAGCACATGAAGGCCATTAGGGATACAGGTAACCGCCTTTTGGCCGCGCTAGATCCAAATGATTCAGTTGGTGTCCTAGACAGCTTCGCGCAAGATGTAAGTTTTTTTACTGAATTTGAGCGTTTTGATCGGCATGCGGAAAAGCTCAGGAGACTTGGAGACGAGTATCGGCTACACTATATCAGCGTCGCTTCTCCCAACTATCTCCATGATGCTCATTGTCGATTTGCGCTCCGCATAAGGGCAGATGCCATATGCGAGAAGCCACTAGTGTTGAATCCTTGGAATGTGGATGCCCTTCAGGAGGTAGAACAAGAAACGGGTCGACGGATCTACAATGTGTTGCAACTCAGGCTTCATCCCTCAATTCAGCGTCTCAAAAAGCTGGTTGAAGATGCACCCGATGAGAAGCATTTTGAAGTAGAATTGTCTTACGTCGCGAGCCGTGGGCCCTGGTATTTCCAGTCTTGGAAAGGTGATGTTCAGAAGTCGGGTGGTGTGGCAACGAATATTGGCATACACTTTTTCGACGCGTTAATGTGGATATTTGGCCCCGTTCAAGAGTCATCTGTTCATGAACGAGACGATAAACGAATGGCAGGCAGGCTGGAACTCGAAACAGCAAGCGTAAAATGGAATCTTTCGGTAAGTAGATTAGATCTTCCCGAGGAAGCTTCGGGAAAATCCACATGGAGATCTCTCAAACTAAATGGCGAGGAATTCGAGTTTTCAGATGGATTCGAGGATTTGCACACAGCCGTTTACAGGGATATTCTTGGGGGGGGTGGCTTCGGGTTAGAAGAGGCTAGACCTGCCATCGAGTTGGTACACCGACTCAGATGATTGAGCATGATTCTGGCTTGTGTGCTACAAATGAACTATTTATAGAGCCGGGTGACGGCGCGTAATGGATCGGCCCCGCCCACTTAAACTTTGGGTGCACGTACACCCTAAACAAACGTATAAAGCCTAGACTGCCAAACAACAGTGCGGACAGAAATCGGCACAACTATAGCTGATCGAGATCGAGAGCATTCTCAACGTGAGCGTGGTACTCGCCGATTTTCATTGTTCGCCTGAAAAGTATCAGGTGTGGTGTGATTTACCGCTAATTCTTTCGCTATGTCTCAAAAAGTTTTATTAATCGAGATCTCTGAATTATTTGATGCCGCCCAGGATAAGGATAACCCTACTTTACTGGCAGCGCGAAAAATGACTTGAGATATCTTTGATGATCGCGAGTTTTTCGAGATCTTCATCGAATCCACGATGAAGGAGTCTGAGAAAAGTTTTTCCTAGGAATAAAAGGCAGAGTCAGTAGGGGGAATAAATGCGTTTATGGGCGTAGATCCGGAAGGTGAGTATCTCGCAGCACCGAAAATAATTCCGGATGTGGCCGCGGGTTTTGTCTGCAGTGACAGCATATACCCTTCGCCAAGACCCGGTATATGAAGCTTCCAGTCTGATTCTAATTAACAATCAGTCTTCAACACCCCAGCTTGGAGACATCCTTGGCCTTCAGATGGGCAACAGAAACGTCGCTAACGAAATTGCGATTATTAGATCACGGACAATTGCATTGCGGGTAGCAGACGCGCTGATAGATGGACAGACAGTTCCAGGAACGAATACTCGACTTTCAGTACTGAGAGTCCAGCCCGGGAAGTCTTCTCTCACCCAATTAGATGTGGCGCAACGGTTGTTAGATAGTTACATCACCGTCCGCCCGGGAAATCCAGGGTGCAGGAACGGCTCGTAATTAAGTTGGGATTGCGTTGGAATTCGGAGCCATTTTCTACCAGAAATTGAGTTTGTGACGGATCAGATTCTATTCCACAGGAAGAGCTACTCCGACTAACTACGATTTTCTCCGAGTTTACCGGCTAAAGATGAGATAATGATGGGCGGGTCAAATCCTTCGAGCCAGGTTTTCACGAAGGAACTGTCATAAAATTTCGTCTTACATTACTGGACCTGTGTTCCCCAGGCCTATCGGGAAGTATTGTTACGCAACTCTTCAATGCTGACCGGGCGTCGTTATTAATGCTGGGATTCGGTTCTAATCAATAATTATTTTAACAAAGTCCCCTCGTCATGTCTGCGAACTCTGGTGCCACTGTAGAGGACAATAAGATTACTTTCCAATCCAAACATTCAGAAGATCTTTTTCAAAAAATCAGTGCTGGTACGGCCCGAGTTGGAATAATAGGTCTTGGTTACGTCGGTCTTCCGCTAACCTGGACCTTTTTTGAGAAGGGCTTCCAAGTGTTAGGATTCGATGTCGATGAGGAAAAAATTCGTCATTTTGAAAACGGCACCTCATATATCAGACATTTTGGGCTACAGAAAATGTCTAAGATGGCTGAATCGGAGCGTTGCGAGGCGACTGAAGACTTTTCGCGCGCTCGTGATGTGGATGTGATCATTATATGTGTTCCGACTCCGTTGACGGAGAACAGGGAGCCGGACATGTCCTTTGTAAAGGGAACACTGAATTCTATTGGCCCCCATCTTCGACAGGGGCAGTTGGTGATTCTGGAATCGACAACCTATCCCGGTACAACAGAAGAGTTGGTGAGGCCCATTTGCGAAGCACTTAGCGGGTTAAGATCTGGCGATGATATATTTTTTGCCTTCAGTCCCGAACGGGAAGATCCAGGAAACCGGGACTATGAGACTGCAACGATTCCAAAAGTTGTAGGTGCTGAGGGAAGCGATGCTCTTCTCCTCGCGGAGAAATTGTATTCCACTATTGTTGTTGAGACGGTAACCGTATCAGATACGCGGACTGCGGAAGCCGTCAAGCTGCTGGAGAACATCTTCAGATCTGTTAATATCGCGCTCGTTAACGAACTGAAGATCGCGTTTCAAAAAATGAACATTGATATTTATGAGGTCATCGATGCGGCGAAAACCAAGCCTTTCGGATTTATGCCCTTTTATCCTGGACCGGGGCTCGGAGGACACTGCATCCCAATCGATCCATTCTACCTCGCCTGGAAAGCCAAGGAATTTGGAGTGGACATGAGGTTTATTGAGCTTGCGGGAGAAATCAATACAAACATGCCACGCTACGTAATATCCAATTGCATTGACGCGCTCAGTGAACGAGGAAAGAAACTGAAGGGATGCTCTGTTCTCTGCATGGGCTTGGCCTACAAGCCAGACCTTGATGACGATCGGGAATCGCCAACCTACGTTATGATGGATTTATTGGACGACAAAGGGGCTACAGTTGATTACCACGACCCTTTTA
>CALBJU010000208.1 GCA_937893205.1 uncultured Bacteroidota bacterium | reverse complement strand
CTTTGCGTAATGCATTGCGCCCCATTGTGTCATACCGACAGCCGGTTTACCCGATCCGCCCAGGCCGAATGCAGGATCTTCGTATGGGGGGCTCGGCCGCGACACTGCATCGACGCGGTAGACAGCACCGGCGACGGCGGTGGTGTCCGCATCTCGATCTGGAAATCGAAACACGGAGTACTCATCTTCGGTCACCTCGAAACGACCGATCCAGTATCCATCGAGGTCCACGTCCAGCATTGGCCCCTCGTCCGAATCTCTACCTGGCTCCGATTCAACCGTTCCTATCGGGTAGGATCCGGACGGCACAAAGACCATCTGAAAAGAGATCTCCGTCCCCGGAATATTGATTTCACGAATGTCACCAACCTGAAATTCATTACTCCGATCTACGGTTATCGGTGACAAATTCGCGGCGGTTTCAGGACCCTTACAACTGGACGAAAACATCAATACGGTGACGATAGCGGACATATGTGTGGAAAAATTATTCAAGATCAGCCGTAACTTTTAGCTGTAGTGGGAGTCGCAAGGTATCCGAATATAGCAGATAAGGCTTTCTGGAAGACTCCTTTTCGAATGATAATCGAAGTCCTCTCTGCTTTTTCGGCTGTAACTACCGAAACGTGCCCCTGGCCGACACTGACCGTCTCGAAACACTGATACTGAATGGCTCGTAGATGCAAGCTCAAGACTTTTCAACATTGATTTCACCATCGGATCAAATGCTGTCGTTGGCAGATCGATATCGATCGATCAGAAGTCGGACAGAGGATATCTGTAAACCGCTGTCTGTGGAGGACTACGTCATTCAGTCGATGGAAGACGTCAGCCCCACGAAGTGGCATCTTGCACATACAACCTGGTTTTTCGAGACGTTCGTGCTCAGAGAATTCGACCCGTCGTATGTCCCGCTCAACGAGCAATACGCTTTCCTGTTCAACTCCTACTACGTACAGGCTGGGCAACGCTTCAGTCGTCCGCATCGGGGCCTGCTGTCCCGGCCACGCGTCGACGAGGTCTTTGCGTACCGCAGGCACGTCGACGACAGTATGATCAGGCTGCTGTCCGAGGCCGGTGACCGTGAGGAGATACGTGGTGTCGTAGAGATTGGATTGAACCATGAGCAGCAGCACCAGGAGCTCATGGTGACCGACATTAAACACGTGCTGTCTATAAATCCCCTCTTGCCAACGTACCGCGAGCTGCAAATCCCGTCACATCAATCGCTGGAAGATTTGACGTTCACGGATATGGAAGAAGGTATTTGTGAGATTGGTCACCCGGGAGATGGGTTCGCGTATGACAACGAAAGCCCGAGACACAGACAGTTTTTGGAACCTTACCGGCTGGCACGACGACCCGTTTCGAACGGAGAGTATCTTCGATTTGTGAATGATGGGGGGTACCAGAATTCGCTTTTTTGGCTATCTGAGGGCTGGAACATGGTTCAGGAGCAGGGCTGGCAACACCCACTGTACTGGCTACACGAAAACGATGATTGGTTGGAGTTTTCCTTATATGGAAAGATTCCTCTCGTTCCTGATGCTCCTCTCACTCATGTTTCTTACTTCGAAGCCGATGCATACGCTCGATGGAGTGGTGCTCGCCTCCCGACAGAATTTGAGTGGGAAAACGCTGCTCGACAAGTTGACACGAGCGGCCATTTTTCAGACGCCATGCTGTTTCACCCTCGATTGGAGGTGGCAGGTGCTGACGATTTCCTCGGACTGTTCGGAAGTTCGTGGGAGTGGACCAGCAGCCACTACTCACCCTATCCAGGTTACCGGCGTCCGCCGGGCGCACTGGGGGAGTACAATGGTAAGTTCATGTCCAACCAATTCGTGTTGAGAGGTGGCTCCTGTGCAACCCCATCCGATCACATCCGTCTTTCCTACAGGAATTTTTTCCCTGCCGGAGCGCGTTGGCAGTTTTCTGGGATTCGCCTGGCTCAGTCGATCGGCTGAACTCTTGTCGAAAAAACCTTCTTGAAAAACAATTGACCACCGAATCTGAAATAAAACTGTTCCTGGATCTTGAGCCGCGCTCGGATGCCATCCTCGAGGATGTTATCGCGGGACTTTCGGTATGCCCGAAGTCATTGCCCTCTAAATATTTTTACGATGCGCGAGGCTCTAAGCTCTTCGACGAGATCTGCACCCTGGATGAATACTATCCAACCCGGACCGAGCTTTCGATTCTCGAGACTCACATTGAGGACATCGTCTCCTCACTCGGAGATTCAGTGATTCTGGTCGAGTATGGAAGTGGAAGCAGCATTAAAACACGCTTGCTTTTGGAAGCTATTCCTGAGACTGCTGCCTACGTCCCGATAGATATATCTCGGGAGCACCTCATCGACGCTTCTGTCCAACTTAAAAATCTGTTCCCAGATCTAACTGTGCTCCCGGTTTGTGCAGACTACTCACAAGTGATCTCTCTCGATCTCGATGATGCCGCCGACGGACGGATAAGTGTATTTTTTCCAGGTTCCACCATTGGTAATTTTTCGCGGGAGCATGCCGTTCAGTTCATGAGTCGTGTGCACCAACTGGTAGGGGTCGGTGGAGGGATGTTGATTGGCGTGGATCTGGTTAAAGATGAACGACTGCTGCACGCTGCGTACAATGACTCAAAGGGAGTGACCGCTGCCTTCAACAAGAATATGCTAAGCCATATCAACGATCGGCTAGGGTCGTCCTTCCTTCCCTCAGCGTTTGACCATCGCGCGTTCTACGACCCAGTGATGCAGCGTATCGAGATGCAATTGGTCAGCCGCGTGGATCAACGTGTTCGGGTAAACGGCAATTCGATTCAGTTCTGCAAGGGGGAAGCGGTGCGTACGGAGTACTCACACAAATACTGTCTTGATCAGTTTGAACGGATGTCTACAGAAGCCGGATTTGTTACGGAAAAAGTGTGGCTCGACGAAAACGAACACTTTGCCGTACAATATCTTCGGACGATCTAGGCCCCCTGAGTCCAGTTATTACCGCGTCTTTCGGACTGCCAGCGTGATCCGCCCCGTGGATATCAACTTATCTGAATCGTCCACGATATCGACCGACCACACATGAATGGTCCCACCCAGGTGGACTGGACGCGCGGTGCCCGTCACAATTCCGTCACGCTTCGCACTTAGATGATTTGCGTTGATCTCTATTCCAACACAGTATTCATCCTCCTCGACCGCGAGGTTTGCTGCCACGCTTCCCAGTGTTTCGATGAGGGCCGCTGAGGCACCACCGTGCAACAGGCCGAAGGGCTGGTGAGTGCGGGAGTCAACGGGCATCGTAGCGACGATGAAGTCTTCTCCTATTTCTGTGTAGGAGATACCAATCTGACTCACCATGGTGTCTGCTGAAATCGAATTCATGAGGTCGATATCAGCGCTCTTTTTCCAGATAGTGTCTGCCATAGATATCCTGTTTTACTCCGGGAGCATCATCATGATGCTACGTGCTCCCCTCAAGTCTGAATGATCCCTGGATTAAACACAGCAATCTCGGGATTCAGGTCTGCTACCTCCAGACCTCTGCTAATCCAGGAGCGAGTGTGGTCGGGTGCGATAACTTCGTCGACCCACATACGGGCCGCAGCATAGTAGGGTGAGGATTGTCTGTCATACCGGGCCTGAATCTTCTCGAGCAACGTGGCCTCTTCTGCCTCGGTAAGTTTCCCCCCGCTCCTCTCTAGTGTTGCCTTCTTTATTTGAAGAAGTGTTTTGGCCGCTTGAGCTCCTCCCATCACGGCAATTCGAGCCGTTGGCCAGGCACAAATAAGCCGCGGGTCGTACGCCCGGCCACACATGGCATAGTTGCCCGCGCCGTAGGAGTTACCGACTATCACCGTAAATTTGGGGACAACGGAGTTTGCGACCGCGCTTACCAGTTTCGCTCCGTCCTTTATTATTCCACCGTGTTCTGCCCGTGACCCCACCATGAAGCCGGATACGTCCTGAATAAATACAAGCGGAATTCGCTTTTGATTGCAGTTCATGATAAATCGGGCCGCTTTATTAGCAGAGTCGGAATAGATTACACCTCCCGCTTGTAGTTCGTCGGTTCGGGCTTTGACTCCGGCTCGCGCCTTAACCACTTCCCTCTGGTTCGCCACGATCCCCACGCTCCATCCATCGATACGGGCATAGCCTGTTAGCAGGGTGCGTCCATAGCCCGCCTTGTATTCTGTCCAGCTTGCCTCATCAATGATGCGACCGAGGACATTGAACATGTCATAGGGCTCCGATCCCGATTCGGGCATTATCCCCCTGATTTCGCCTGAATCGAACGCTGGACTTACTGAATCAACACGGTTGAATCCAGCAGAATCTGCGGACGCCATTCGTGCGACCAGATCTCGGATGGTCGAAAGACAGGTAGCATCATCGGGTACCTTGTAATCAGTAACACCAGAAATTTCAGAATGAGTCGAGGCGCCTCCCAGTGTTTCCTTGTCTACATCCTCCCCAACGGCCGCCTTAACCAGGAATGGACCGGCGAGAAACACGGAGCCTGTTCCATCCACGATCAGAGCTTCGTCGCTCATAATCGGTAGGTATGCGCCACCCGCTACGCAGCTGCCCATGATCGCGGCAATCTGGGGAATGCCGCGTGCCGAAAGAACGGCGTTGTTTCGAAATATCCTGCCAAAGTGATCCCTGTCAGGAAATATCTCATCCTGCCGGGGAAGAAAGACGCCAGCAGAGTCGACCAGATAAATGATGGGAAGACGATTCTCGAGCGCAATTTCCTGAGCCCGCAGGTTTTTCTTGGCCGTCAAGGGAAACCACGCGCCTGCCTTCACCGTCGCGTCATTCGCCACGATCATGCAAAGTCTTCCACTCACGTGTCCCGTTCCCATGACTGTTCCTGCAGCCGGGCAACCCCCTTCTTCCTCATACATTCCTTCCGCTACGAACGTCCCGATCTCCTGAAACTCTGAGTCCGAGTCGAGCAGCGCGGCGATCCGCTCACGTGGGAGCATCTTACCCCTTTCGTGTTCACGCTTTTGACGCTTTTCACCGCCTCCTTTGAATATCAGCTTTCGCTTCTCGTCGTACGTGACCAGCAGACGATCATAGGCATCGCTTCTTTTTTTGAAGCGATCGTCCTTTGGATCGATGGACTCGCCTACAGTTCTCGACTCTTCAAATTCAGGCATACGTTCCGTGGAGTCACCCACGATGATTTGGTGTGAACAAAAAAAGCCCGGCCTGAAAGGCCGGGCTCATCTGATTTCGATGGGAGCTCCGAATTACAGAAACGCAGATATTTTCTGGATTATTTCTGCTTTCGGTTCACCGGTCTTCTCGTGGATAAGATCGACCATTTTCGACAGTTTGCCTCGCGCTTTTTTCATTTCGGTTTCACCGAATTCCTGGTCGCTCCAAATCGTTTCAATCTGGTTGACCACGCGAGCCCAGCTGTCGTTCATGCTTTGGGTTGCCATTAAAAAAGGGGGTTGTCTATGTCATGGCTTGGAGCACCCAATATACGCATTTTCAGGCATTCCTGCCCAGACGCGGTTCAAAGACCTTGTTAAGTCCTTCGTTTTATTTGACTGTTGCTGCATCACGCTTCGTCTGGTGAATCGGGTACGTCTGACGTCTTCAGATAGTCCATCAGCGAAAAAGCGTCGACCTGAATGGCGTCGTCACGAAGCGATTCCGCCCTTTTGACGGCTGCAGCCTCATCAACGGTTATCACGTTACCCTCCACCGCAGCAGCCAACTGAGCCTCCAGAGGACCCTTTGGAATCTCACCCGACCGGCTGGCCCTTTTCAGAACGGCTGATACAGCCTCGGTTTCAAAACTGGCAATCATCGCTCTATCCATCCTTCCGATGGGACGATCTGGGGATGATGGAATGTAGATGCCATCGGTCAGGCGGTCTCTCTGTTCGCCAGGGTGTTGCAGGATCGACGCAACCAGATGACCATCTGAGTCTGAAGGCCCGGAGGAGAGGCGATTAATGCGAGACCATATCCCTATCGGACCGCGAAAAAGCCAGCTGATGACCGGAAGTC
>CALBJU010000207.1 GCA_937893205.1 uncultured Bacteroidota bacterium | reverse complement strand
TCATGACGCTTTCCGATAATGACACCTCCAATGAAACGAGCGGTGTCTGGTTTACGACGGGCTCACCTGACAATTTATCCCCTGGGTTGACGTTGGTTTCCCCACCAGATGGGTGGGCCTATCAAGGGTGGGTTGATACGGGTACTACCCTCCTGACCACGGGCGCATTCATCTCGAATACGGGTCACGATCTGGGGAGACCCCATTCTCTGCCTGACGTCCCGCCATTTCCTGGCGAAGACTTTCTGATCAATGCGCCCCTGGGCGAATCATTTCCGCCTGATTTAAGCGGAGCCGAGGTTTATATCACGATGGAGCCTCTTCCAGACGATACCAGTGATCCATTCGGAATCAGAATCCTGGAAGGACAAATTCCTGCATCGCCGCAATCAGGCACGACCTATAGCCTGACTTCGGTCAGCGTTGGTCCCTCCGGCACTGCTACAATTTTTTAACCGCAGGATCCGGTCTTATTCGTCAAAAAGATCTTCTGTTCTTGCTCGTCTTCGCCTGTCTCGGATCGCGCGTCGTGAATTTCGGAGCTGGCGCTCGGCTGACGTGAAGGCATCCTGGATGGCTGAGGGGATCGACTTCGATTTTTGAGATCCCACGATGTGGTCGGGCTTGTGGTACAAGGTCAGTTTAGCCTCATACGTGTTGACCGTGGGCTTGCCGGACATTTGTTTGACGGATAAATGTGCACCCGATATGTCGTGATGGCCCTCTTCGAACTGATCCAGTTTTTTGGAAATCCAGTTCTGTGTGTCGGTTGATATTTTCAGGTGATCGAGATGAAGATCGACGTTAATTGCCATGAGATTGTTCGTCTGGGAGTAGTCAGAAGAAACAGTGGGTAGCTCTACTATCTCAAAAATCGTACAGATCTCCAAATTTTTTGCGAACATAATTCAACCACGGCTCCGCAGAGAGACCCGATCCGGTTGCATCCAGCAGTATTTCGTCAGCCGATCGACGCCTTCCCCACTGGTGAACATTGAGCCGGAGCCATGAAAGAAGCTCCTCAAAACGACCTTCAGAGGTCATTTGGTCCAGATTTGGGAGCGCATCGGACGCGGCGTTGAAGAGCTGCACGGACATCAGATTTCCGAGGGCATAAGTCGGGAAATATCCGATTGCTCCAAGCGACCAATGGATATCCTGAAGGACTCCTTCCGCATCGTTTTCCGGGCGAATTCCGAGCCATGCCTCCATCCGGTCGTTCCATTCACGTGGGAGATCTTTCGTCGCGATCCTACCCGCGATCATGTCCTGCTCCAGCTCGAAGCGGAGCATGATGTGCAAATTGTAGGTCACCTCATCGGCCTCCACCCGAATGGGCGAGGGTGCGACCGCATTAATGGAGCGGAAGAATGATTCGAAATCAACGCCGCCGAAAGCGGCGGGAAAGACTTCCTGTGCCTGAGGATAATAGTGCTGCCAGAAGGGGCGATTCCTGCCGATCAGATTCTCCCAGAGCCGAGACTGCGACTCGTGCATTCCAAGTGATGTGCCGTCCGCAAGAGGAGAGCCCTCGAGGCCCGGATCGATTCCCTGTTCGTACAGCGCATGGCCCGCCTCGTGGAGCGTTCCGAAAAAACCTGGATTGAAGAATTCAGGGTCAATGCGGGTGGTAATCCTGACATCAGTAATCGAGAACGCGGTCGAGAAAGGATGAGTCGAAACGTCTTGTCTGCCATGATTGAGATCGTATCCCATCTGTTGGGCAACGTCCAGCCCGAACTTCCACTGTGACTCCTTTGGGAAATGCCCATGAACGATCGAGTCGCTGAGAGGCGTAGCCTCGGCGATCGTCTTCACGATGGGTACGAGTTCATCCTTAAGTCCAGAAAAAACCGACTGAACCTGCGAAGTAGTCATGCCTTCTTCGTATTGATCGAGGAGTGCATCGTATGGAGTCTCATCGTATCCGAGAGCCTCAGCGTGACGCACAGCCAATTCGACGATCTTGCTCAGATGTGGTGCAAAAATGTCAAAATCGTTGGTCTGACGCGCTTTTTGCCATGCTCCCTTCGAAAGACCTGCTGCTTCGGCCATTTCCGCGATGAGCGATGAGGGGACTTTTGTGGCCTTCGTGACGTCTTTCTTGACAACTCGAATGAGGTCGGCGTCGATATCGGAATCGGGCACCGCAAACTCCAGTAGCGTTACGGTTTCGTCAGCGGTCAAGAGTTCATGGGCCAACGAACGTAGAGTGGCCACCTGTCTGGCGCGGCTTTCAGCCGCGCCAGATGGCATGTAGGTTTCCTGATCCCATTCCAGCAGGGCAGCAGCGTGATTCAGATCCGTAATTCGGGAAAGTCGGGTGCGGAGATCGCGCATATCATCCTGATCGAGTTTTCGGGACTTGGGCACCTGAACGGGCCTCGTGAACTACCTAAACTAGTACATACAGCACTGACAGAATTGGTTTTTGAACCCGTTCTGAGCCCGATTTGTCGGGTCTCCGATTAACCATTTATTGACGGACCACGATGATCGAGTGAGAGAAGGAAAGTTGTATATTTGCGCTCTTCGGTCCGCGAGAGCGCAGGATGTTGCCAATGTAGCTCAGCTGGTAGAGCAGCTCATTCGTAATGAGCAGGTCAGCGGTTCGAGTCCGCTCATTGGCTCACTCAAAACCACCTTTGTTGATGCCTTAAGGGCTGATATGAAGGTGGTTTTTGTTTTGTGGTTTTTGCTCGCGATTCGCCGTGCAAGATATATGCAAGAAAAAGTGCGGCGTCTTTAGCTCGAATGCACACTTTAGGACAGAGGCCGTCGTTCATTATGCCTTACTACCCGGGAGTTTGTCAGGGGGCCAGCGAGGACAATACGAAGCTGAGAGATCCTGGGCACCGACTTGACTTTCAGCGAACAAGAAGATCAGGGCACTTCTTCGGAATGCGCGAGCCCGCAACAACTCTGTGTTGGTTGGAAACGATTACCTTCTGTCCGGGGAACGACCTTCCACAATTTCAGCAGACATTATGGGTCCACCATCATGATTTATTCGTTAGCTCACACTCGAATAGGCTCGTTAACTTTTTTCCTTTGTTTGTTTCTTCAGGTGCTGTCTGCGTCTGCTCAATC
>CALBJU010000206.1 GCA_937893205.1 uncultured Bacteroidota bacterium | reverse complement strand
CGTCATACGAGCAGATCATGGTCGCTTCATTCCAGTTATCCAGCCAGGCCTGACGAGTCTCATTGCGCGTGATCCACGCGGGAACGTTCTGGCCGATTGGTGAGCCGGGAGGAGCGGTAATGGGGCGGACTTCTTCCTGCGGCTGATAGGGTCGGAACAGGTATCGGTCAATCTCATCCAGGATGGCAAATCGATGGGCCCTCGTCTCATCATCTACTCGATCCGCATTTTCGGTAAGCCACCCGTGTATGTCTCTGAGATGGAAGGTAATTCTCGATCGGGCCGCCGAAGCCTGCCTGTTGGATGAGGCAGCCTCCAACAGTTGATCTGTCCAGACTTGCTGGGAGAGTCGCTGCAATTCGGAATGATAGGAGTCCCTTGGAACGTCCTCGAGCCAGATCTTATCGGTCACGCGCGACATCATGTCCTGGAGACCGGGTAGGCCGCGGTCGAAATCTTTCTGATACGTCAGGCGAGCGGTGCGGGCCGGGTTCATCAACAGGCTGAATACTTGCTGGGCCACGACCGCGGCCGGTGCATACGGATCAAAAATGAGCCCCGTGTGTCCGTCGAACAGCTCTCGATGCTGGCCGTAACCTGGAGGTCGAGGTGGAATCTGAGTCCTGATCTGGCGGGGTAGCTCGAGGGCCTCGGGAAGGAGGGTTTTAAGTAGGGCATCGATTGCTTTGGTCTGGTCTCGACTCCCGACAGGTTCTGGTAAATCCTGCCGATCCCCCCTGACTTTATATGAATAGCTGACCCCTCCAATCAATTTCGCAACGGCGTCGATTTGATACCGATGCCTCAAATATAGCGGGACCAATACCTCTTCGAGCTTAGCCATGGGCTCATTCGGCTTGACATTCCCAGATCCAAAGCGATCAAGTGCGCGCTTGCGGACCGCCATTTCTTTCTCCAGTACTTCTACAATGTCTGTTCCGTTATCCCATAGATGTGCCAACGGGTGGGCACCGCCCGCAGGGCGTGCATCGGTATCCGTTATGAAGTGCCAGCCATCACGAATGTATTCGTTGAGGATCGCCTGAAGCGCAGTTTCCTCGTCTGTGCTGTCCGGAAAGTCTGAGTAGCCATAGCGAATCACAATTTTGTCCCACTCACCAATGCCGCTGTCATAGGCCTGATTCAGGGTGACGTTGCCATCCCTGTCGACTTCCGCGAGAGGCGCCGGATAATCCATAACCGAGGCCCTACCATCCACGGAAGCAGCGAAATTGTGCTGAATGCCCAGCGTATGTCCTACTTCATGAGCGGAGAGCTGTCTGATTCGGGCGAGCGCCATTTCCAGCATGGGGTCGGTGTCACCAGGCGATACCACTCGAGGGTCGTAGGGTGTGAGCAGCCCCTCAGCAATGAGATAGTCCTGACGTACCCGCAGGGAGCCGAGCAGGACGTGTCCCTTGATGATTTCTCCGGTTCTCGGATCGGTAATACTCGAGCCGTAACTCCAACCGCGGGTGGATCGGTGTACCCAATTGATGACGTTGTACCTCACGTCGAGTGGGTCGCCGTCTTCGGGCATCATCTCGACCTGGAATGCATCGCGGTAACCGGCTGCTTCAAACGCCTGGTTCCACCAGCGAGCACCTTCCAGGAGAGCGCTTCGGACGGGCTCTGGAGTGCCCGCATCCAGGTAGTAGACTATGGGTTCGACGGCATCTGATACGGCAGCAGACGGATCTACTTTTTCCAGTCGGTGTCTGGAGATGTAACGGGTTCTCATGTCCGATCCGATCGGAGC
>CALBJU010000205.1 GCA_937893205.1 uncultured Bacteroidota bacterium | reverse complement strand
AAAAAATACCAGACCTACTCATCAAAGGCGGCTCGATCCTGGATCCCGTCTCGGGCTCAATCACCAAAAGCGATATACTCATAGGTGACGGCCTCATCACCGAGATCGGACCCGATTTGAAGCACGCCGATGCGACCCAGTATGATGCGTCGGGGCGCACTATTTCCATAGGGTGGATGGATATGCACGTCCATCTCAGAGAGCCTGGATATGAACACAAAGAAACGATCATAACAGGTTGTGAGGCAGCGGCATACGGAGGTTTCACAGCAGTCGCTTGTATGCCCAATACGAATCCTCCAATTCACACGCGGGACGTGGTCGAGTTCATCATTGAGCGTGCCGAAAAGACACCTGTCCACGTTTACCCGATCGCGTGCGTCTCCAAAAACAGGAAAGGCGAGAGTCTGTCAGAAATGGCCGACCTGTCGGCGGGCGGGGCCGTGGCCTTTTCAGACGATGGTGATCCCGTGCAGGACAGTTCGCTGATGCGACACGCTCTGGAATACAGCGCGATGCTGAATATGCCCATCATCAATCACGAAGAAGATCTTCCCCTGGGACCCAAGGGCCACATGCACGAAGGCGAGGTCTCCACTCGTCTGGGTCTCGCTGGTATTCCCACGATTTCTGAAGAGATAATGATCGCGCGGGACATTCTACTGGCCGATTACACGGGCGGACATGTTCACGTGGCCCACATCTCCACGGCAGGTGGGGTGGATCAGGTTCGCCATGCAAAGAAGAGCGGAATCAATGTTACTACCGAAGTCTGCGCCCATCACTTCACGCTGACCGACAAAGAGGTCGAACGATCGGAGTTCGATACGCACACCAAGATGCATCCGCCTCTCAGACCCCAATCGGATATCGACGCAATAAAAGCGGGGCTCGCCGACGGTACAATCGATGTGATCTGTACCGACCACGCTCCCCACGCGTCGTTTGAAAAAGAAGTTGAATTCATTGCGGCCCCCTTCGGCATACTGGGCCTCGAGACGGCCTGGGGTTTGACCGGGCGTGAACTCATCGGTCCGGGTGTTCTCTCGCTCGCCGAAGCCGTCCGCAAATTATCCGTCGCGCCCAGAGAAATCCTGCACATTGACGTACCTCGCCTCGAAGTGGGCGCTCCCGCTAACTTGACCATTTTCGACGCGACCACCGAGTGGACGTTTGAAGCCGAAAATATCAAGTCAAAAAGCGTCAATACGCCGTTTGTGGGTCATAAGATGGTCGGAAAGGCGTGGGCTATCTACAACAAGGGACAACTCGTCACGAACGACTGATCGCAGTCTCGCAGGTTCTCAGGCGCCGCTTTCCAGTCGTCTGGCCAGTGATTCAGGGAGGCCTTCTTCCCGAATGCGTGCCGCCGTACGATCTACATTATAGGGGACCCTCCGAAGCTCGTAGTCGAACGAATCGGGATCGAAAAAGGCAACACAGGCCCTCGGATCTCCATCCCTTGGCTGCCCCACACTCCCTACGTTGATAATAAATCGGTGGCCTTTTCGCACGCGAAGAACCCCCAATTTTTCGGACAGCACGCCGGGAAGATGGGTGTGACCGACGAAGCAGATGGAGGTATCGAAATTCTTGAACTGCTCCTGGGCAAGAAAAAACGACTCGATTCGCATCCACCGTTCAGGAAACTGAGGCGAGGCGTGGGCGCATGTCATGTCGCCCTCCGACTGCAGAAGGGGGAGCGCTTCGAGCCAAAACCGTTGATCTTCGCTGATGGCCGAGGCGTTGTGTTCGGCTGCGACTTGCCCCGCCGGTGGAAGAAACTGCAGACCGGCGCCGGTGGCGACCGCCAGGTCGTGATTTCCACCGACCGTCAGTTTGCACCGCTCTTTGACCAAGTCGATGCAGGGCGCCGGATCCGCGCAGTACCCCACAATATCTCCCAGACAGAAGATGTCCTGGATTCCTTCTCGATCAATTTCGAGCAGCACTGCTTCGAGAGCAGGTAAGTTGGAGTGGACGTCGGAAAGGACAGCTATTCACAAGGATATTGACCGAGGATTTTGAAAATGGACATCTTGTGGAGGGATCAATCGGCCCCAAGATGGGGTTTGGCCGGGGGTGAGCGCAAACACCGGAGGTTGCAGTTCCTCGGGTACGCCGTATTTTCACAGCCTCTTCAATGGTATAAGCACTGGAGTTCATGCACCGCAAGCGCGTAGGAGTATTTTTCGGAGGCCAGTCACCCGAGCACGAAGTGTCGGTGATATCGGGCTTACAGACAGCCGCGGCTCTGGATACCGATAATTTTGAAGTGACGCCGGTGTATGTCTCAAAAAGCGGCCGCTGGTTCACGGGAGAAAATCTGCTGGAAGTGGAGCGTTATGCGGATCTGGACGCCGTCATAGCTGAGGCCACTGAAATCAGCCTGGCACCCGGTCCTGGTACGACTCTCAGCCTGTGCTCGCGTTCGAAGAAAAGAATGTCCTCTCCGCAGGAATGGCATATTGATGTCGCGTTTCTCGTATTTCACGGTGGAGCGGGCGAAAACGGCGCTGTTCAGGGCTTGTGCGAGTCCCTCGGAGTGCCCTTCACGGGCGGTGACGTCCTCTCTTCCGCGTTGGGAATGAATAAAGTGCGATCGAAGGCTATCTGCCAGGCCAGTGGTATTCCGGTTGTCAAATGGACCGAGGTGTGGGAGTCGACCTGGGCAGGAAGCGAAGAGTCAGAACTCGATCGAATCGAAAAGGAAATTGGGTTTCCGGCTATCGTCAAACCCGTTCGGCTCGGATCTTCCATCGGAATTGCACGCGTGGAAAACAGGGAAGACCTGGATGGTGCGATCGAGGAGGCCTTGCGTTATGACGTGTCCGTTCTTGTTGAGATGCTCGTCAGCGATCTGAGAGAAATCAATTGCTCGGTTCTGGGAAATCGAGATTCGTGCCAGGTGTCACTGCTCGAGGAGCCGACATCCTCGGGAGAGGTGCTCTCCTTCCAGGACAAATACATGCAATCGTCAGCGTCGTCCAAGACGCCCACCGCGATCGGTGGCACAAAATCCTCACAGGCCTCGGGAATGGCTTCGCTGAGTCGGCTGATTCCCGCGCCAGTGACAGAGGAGGTTGCCACAAAGATTTCGAGCATGGCTGAAACCATCTTCAAGACGCTGGACTGTTCGGGAGTGGTTCGTATCGATTTCCTGATGGACCGAGGAAGTTCTGAAGTCTGGTTCAATGAAATAAACACGATTCCGGGGTCTCTCTCCTTTTACTTGTGGGAGCCAACCGGCCTCTCATTCAGCGCACTGGTCGAGCGCTTGATCTCCATTGCCATGGATCGTTTCGAATCTCGGGTTCGCAGAGTCCGAACCTACGACGTGAATCTTCTCTCTGAGCGATCGGCCAGCGGACTGAAGGGAAACAAGTCCTAGTTGGTGGTGGTGGTGGCGGTGCCATCTGCGAGAGCAACTGCCAGGCGGGCTGCAAGGCGAGCGTTCTGTTTGAGAAGTTCAACATTTGCCGTTAGTGCCGCCTCGCCAATCTCGGATCTGATCGCATCGAGCAGGTAAGGGGTGATCTGACTCGGGGTCAGGTCTCTGGCCTGCTCAGCGTGCAAGGCTGCGGCTACGCTCCGCTCCACCCGGTCATAGGAAAGAGCCATCGACTCCGGGAGCGGAACACAGACCAGGACACTCTGCCGCATTTGGAGTTCATCCCGGGCCCGGACTATTCGAACGACTTCCTCGACAGAATCGCACCGCGTATCGACGTTGTGGGGCGATTGGCCGCAGTAAAAAGCGGGCATTTTGTCCGTTTTCCATCCGATTACAGGAATTCCGAGAGATTCCAGTCGTTCCCTCGTCGCGGCCAGGTGGAGGACTGCTTTGGGACCCGCGCAGACCACGGTAAGCGGCGTGGAAGCGAGCTCATACAGGTCGGCACTCACGTCGAAAAGGGCCTCTGCGTCCATCCCCCGGTGGACGCCGCCGATTCCACCCGTCGCCATGACACGAATGCCGTGGAGATAGGCAGCCCGCATCGTCGATGCCACCGTGGTAGCGCCCGTCGCGCGCTGCGCCATGATGATGGGCATGTCCTTCAGGCTGACTTTGCTGACGCTGCCAACCTCCCCACCGGTTGTGCTGCCCCTGTCGGTCGGCGAATTGGAACACATCCTCAAGATTTCTTCCGCTGAAAGACCAACCTTCAGTTCGCCGTCGATGATACCGACGGTGCGCGCTTCGGCACCTTCTTTCGATATCAGGCCACAAAGAGTCCGGGAGAGCTCCAGATTTGCCGGAAACGGTAGGCCCTGAGCAAGGACGCTGGATTCCAGTGCCACCCTGGGCCGCCTGTTTGTTGATTGGATTGAATTCATTGATCAAATGGTGGAGCAGAATTCTGAGACGAGAGTTTACGAAACCGGGCCCGAGAGGCCCGCGAATAAATCGGATTCAAACTTTAACAGTCCTTCCGCATCGATCCTATGCTCAGAGCACCGTATCTCATTGTCTCCGTCATTGCCGTTGCTCTGCTGGCCATGACTGGTTGTATCAGGTCGAATACGGATTCCGTGATTCGTCAGGTTCGGCCCGCAATCGACAAGGAATTGTTACTCGAGCACGTGAGAATACT
The DNA here is from genome assembly GCA_937893205.1 of uncultured Bacteroidota bacterium. Lineage (GTDB taxonomy): Bacteria > Bacteroidota > Rhodothermia > Rhodothermales > UBA10348 > CALBJU01. Next base: position 4,301 of record CALBJU010000205.1, on the reverse strand, counting down.
TGCCTCCGACGATTTTCAGGGGAGAAGAACGGGCTCGGACGGCGGGGCGATGGCGGCCGACTATGTGAGAAATCAAATGGCCCTGATTGGGCTGATGGCAGCGTGCAGCGAAGATCTCACCTGGCCTTTTACCTTCGAATCTCGCCGTGATCAGCAACAGCTGACAGGCAGCAATGTGATCGGCCTCATCGCCGGTTCGGCGGAATCGACGAGGGTGATTGTTGTTTCTGCCCATTTCGATCACCTCGGCATGAGAGGAGAGGAAATCTTCAACGGGGCCGACGACAATGCGTCAGGAACGGCCGCGATGCTGGAAATTTCGCGATATTTCAGCGAGAACCCTCCCCGTCATTCCATCATCTTCGCGGGGTTCGACGCAGAGGAGATGGGTTTGCGTGGCGCCAGTGCGTTTGTCGAGTCTCCCTGTTTTTCGCAGTTCGACATTTCGCTGGAAATAAATATGGACATGATCAGTCGAAGTGATCGATCCGAGCTCTACGCGAGCGGGCCCCTTCACTACCCGGCACTCCGGACGGTTATTGAGGACGTATCCCGGCCAGAAGACCTTAGCCTCCTTTTTGGCCATGATGAGCCTGGGAGTGGCTCTGATGACTGGACATTTGCATCGGATCACGGCCCCTTCCATCAAGTGGGTATTCCGTTCGTCTACTTTGGTGTAGAAGATCATCCCGGATATCACAATCCGTCGGACGACTTTGAGGACATCACGCCTGCATTTTTTCATCATGCAGCAGAATTCGTGCTGAACACTGTGGAGGCGTTCGACGCGACGTTGGACAGTGTGCTGGACAGTTCGTTGGACGACTTACCTGGCGCGCATGAGTAGTCAGATACGAGTCACCCACCTTTTTGTCTATCCGATAAAATCTCTCCGCGGAATTTCACTGGAGGTCGCTCCCATAACTCCTTTCGGCCTGAGACACGACCGCCGCTTCATGCTCGTCCGTCCAGATGGCACGTTCATCACGCAGCGGCTTCATCCGGAGCTCGCTGTCTTTGATGTTGACGTGATCGCTGATCAGATCGTAGTCACGCACCCCGACGGATCCTCGATTAAGATTCCGGTCAGGGGAGAAGGAGTGGCGAATATGAGAGCCACCGTCTGGGACGATGTGGTCGATGCCTTTGTTGGCTTCCCGGAGGCCGACGCGTTTTTCTCTGATCATATGCGGGAGCCTCTTCGCCTGGCGTGGATGCCCGAAGCGACCCATCGTCAGACTGATCTGGCGCACTCTGAAGAAGGCGACCGAGTGAGCTTCGCCGACGGTTATCCGATTCTGCTCGTTGGACGGCCGTCCATGGACGATTTGAACACCAGGCTCAAGATTCCGCTTCCCATAAATAGATTTCGACCCAATATTATTGTTGAAGGGTGCGATCCGTGGAGTGAAGATTCCTGGACCTACGTAAAAGTGCCGGGTGCAGCGTTGAGGCTGGTGAAAAAATGCTACCGGTGTGTTGTTACGACAACGGATCAACGCAGTGGTGAACGATCGAAAGAACCGTTGGCCACGCTCGCCACCTTTCGCAAGGAGGGAAATAAGGTGTGGTTCGGGATGAACTGTATTCCTGATGGCAGTTCTGATGGGGATACGCCTGAAATCCGGGTTGGAGATCGGGTCATCGCCTCATGAGTCTGCGTTCCTGCTGATGACTTACCCTCTGGAGCGTGACTAATCGGCCTGTTGTTGGCAAGTGGGTCCCGAATCTACTTTTCTTGGTCCACATTTTTCACTTAATTGTGTGCCATCAATTAGTGGTTGTGATTCGCACCGGGATGCAGGGTTATATCCGTTATTGCAATAACGCTCCAGTGGAAGATTGGCAAGAGGTGCTATTACTTGCTGCCCCGCCACTAAAGGCACCATTCAGCAATCCGAAAACCGAGAATCCGTCTTCCGAAAACATCCGTTACCGAATTTTAGTCCTGACCTAATTGCGCTTTATTCCACGAGCCCTTCGAACTTCTGGAGAGGACCGAGATGACCGGTCATGTTCTCGTACTCAATCAGGACTATCAAGCCCTGTCGATCACCAGCGTTCAACGCGCCATCGTTCTGGTCCTGCTGCACAAAGCAGAAATGGTGGAGGCCGAAGCACTGCGGTTTGTTCGAAGTCCCAGTTGCCAAATTCCCTGGCCCAGTATTGTGCGCCTGAAAGCATACGTTCGTGTGCCCTACAAACGTATCCTGCTGACGCGAAAGAACGTTATCAGAAGGGATTCGAGCAGGTGCCAGTATTGCGGAGGCCGGGATCGGCTGACCATTGATCACGTCATGCCAAAATCGCGGGGAGGCCGTGATGCGTGGGATAACCTCGTAGCGGCGTGCGTACCGTGTAACAATCGGAAAGGAAACATGACGCCAACCGAAGCAGGCATGAACCTGGATCGGGCGCCCTTTCGACCGAGTTATGTCATGTACATTCGTGATTATGTGGGGTCGATGGATGACACCTGGAAACCGTACCTGTTTCTGTCCTGACAGGATTGATTCCTTCTTCATGAAGCAGCTCGAACTCGCCTTCCTGGCTCAGGTAGCAAGTCCAACGATGTGATCCCCTGCTGACTATGAACACCCGTTCTGTCGCTCGCATTGCATGGCTCATCCCTGCCCTGCTCGCGGCCCTGACACTCCATCAGACATTCACCGCCATCGACCTCAACAGGACGCTCGAAGAGGGCGCGCCGGCTTGGGCCGAGGTGACTCGCTACGACCGATCCGATCGAAAAGACGTGACGAATGTCTCTCTTGATCTGCTGGTGCACCTGAGTGATGGATCAATCTTTGAGCGGAAAAACCTTGCACTTCCATATTCCATCGGCCATCGAGTGGAGTCGGATACTCTGCAAGTGACGGTTCTACCAGGTTCCGCGCAGGAGGTGGTCATTACTGAAATTGGGAAGACGCAGGTGAGAATAGCTATGAGCAATGCGGCCATGAGCTTTATTGCTCTGATAATGGCGTTCGTTGGTGTCATTGCCTGGAACCGTTTACTGAAGAAAACTTCGGCTACCTGAGCTTTCCGCCGACCCGCCCTTCTTCAATGGCAGCCGCGATCACTTTGCCCGATAGAAAGCGTATATTGATCGCAGCTTCTTTGAATGGTCAGCTATTTCGTTGGGGGTGCCCGTGTGGGCTGAGAGAATACTCCTTGAACCTGCCCGGGTAATGCCGGCGAAGGAAAACGGAAATCACGATCGTGCTTCTAGTTAGTTGCAGCAGCTCGTGTTACGGAAAATCTCAGCGTGTATTCACGGTGTATTCAGTGTGCATTCGGCACACCACCCCCAATTCTATAGTGCACCATCAGGGGACATGAGTCCCAATTCGAAACCGAACCTGAGTACATCGATGTTTTTTTTAAACTGGTCCCGCGTCCTTGGTGTCCTTGGCGCCGCACTGTTTCTCGTTTTTTCGCTCCAAGAGGCGCAAGCATTTCCATCCTCCGAGTCCGGGAGCATCACTGGGTCGGTCCTCGATTCACAGGATTCTGCTCTGGAGAATGCTACAGTGCAGTTGTTTATCGCGGGATCTGGAGTTGCCCGATACTTTGCCACCGCAGGTAGCGATGGTCAATTTCGCTTTGATTCCGTCCGGTCGGGAACGTACGACGCCTTCGTTTCCCACGTCGGCTACGCCAGTCGATCCATAGAAATAACGGTTGTCGAAGGTGAGGAATCGCGTCTGCATGTTGTACTCAGTTCCAGCATCGTTGCTCACGCGGAAGTGGTGGTCAGCGCAGGGCGCGCCAGAGAACGGCTCTCGCCCGTCACCGTCAAGAATATTTCCGCCCAGGAGCTGGCTGAGCAGCCCGACATGAAGGACTTACCCGTTCATCTGGCGCGCCAACCCAGTATTACGTATCACTCCGAAAATGGAAACGCGATTGGCTATTCCACACTTCGGATGAGGGGTTTCGGGCAGCGACGCCTCGCGGTTTCCATCAACGGTATTCCCCAAAACGATCCGGAAGAGTTCAACGTGTTCTGGATCAACTTCTTCGATATCCAGGGAGCGGTGCAGGATATCCAGATTCAGCGTGGCGCAGGATCTTCCGTATATGGCCCCACGGGCATTGGCGGAGCCATCAACCTTCGCGCCATGCCCTACAAAAGTGACTTCGAAGCCAGTGTCCACGTCGGCGCGGGTGCATTCGGTACGCGCAGGTACTCAGCAGAAATCAACTCAGGCCTCCTGAACGATCGGTATGTGGTCTATTCACGCCTCAGTCGCCTGGAATCAGACGGGTATCGGGACTGGTCCTGGACCGAGTTCTGG
>CALBJU010000204.1 GCA_937893205.1 uncultured Bacteroidota bacterium | reverse complement strand
ACCACGACATAATTTTCGTAGTAGATGATCTTCTCAAGATCTTTCGATCGGATACCAAGGAGGTGACCAATCTTGTTCGGAAGCGTCTTGAAGTACCAGATGTGGACGACGGGTACACTCAACGTAATATGACCCATCCGTTCGCGACGAACAGACTTTTGGGTCACCTCGACTCCGCAGCGATCACAGATGATCCCTTTGTATCGAATACGTTTGTACTTACCACAATGACATTCCCAGTCTTTTACAGGACCGAAAATTTTCTCACAGAAGAGTCCTTCCTTCTCAGGTTTGAACGAACGATAGTTAATCGTTTCCGGCTTCAGAACTTCTCCATAGGACCGTTCCAGAATGGCTTCGGGTGAGGCCAGGCTGATGGTAATGCTGCTGAAGTTTTTCTTGATCTTCTGAGGTTTTCCGTATGGCATATCGGATATCTTTTTTTAAAACCGTTGGGGACGGGCGAGAAGATGATGTCAGTCGAGCTTGACTTCCAGACCCAGCCCCTGCAATTCGCGAACGAGGACGTTGAAGGACTCAGGAGTACCCGCTTCAGGCATGTTTTCGCCCTTCACAATGCACTCATAGGCCTTCGATCGACCCTGCACGTCATCTGATTTATAGGTTAACATCTCCTGGAGAACGTGGGAGGCCCCGTAAGCATAGAGCGCCCAGACCTCCATCTCTCCGAGACGCTGTCCACCGAACTGGGCCTTACCACCAAGCGGCTGCTGGGTGATGAGGCTGTACGGTCCAATTGATCGCGCGTGGAGTTTGTCATCTACCAGGTGGCTCAATTTGAGCATGTAGATGTAACCCACCGTGGTTTTCTGGTCGAAAGCACTTCCTGTACGACCATCATAGAGCTGGGTACGGCCGTCGACCGGTAGCCCTGCTTTAATCATGGTTTCTTCGACGTCGGCTACAGTCGCACCGTCGAAAATCGGCGTTGCGAAGTTCACTCCTAACTTTTTACCAGCCCAACCGAGCAGCGTCTCATAGATCTGCCCGAGGTTCATTCTCGAAGGCACGCCCAGCGGATTCAGCACGATATCGACCGGAGTACCGTCTTCCAGGAACGGCATGTCTTCCTGAGGGACGATCTTCGCGATTACCCCTTTGTTTCCATGTCGACCGGCCATCTTATCGCCCACCGAAATCTTACGTTTCTTGGCGACGTAGACCTTGGCCAGCTGCACGATTCCCGGAGGAAGCTCATCGCCCATCTGCACCTGGTGCTTATCGCGTTTCGCTTTACCCTCAACGACTCGATTCTGGCGCTCGTAGTTACGGATCAGCTTCTTAGCGTCCGCATCCAGGCTTTCATCGCCAGTAAAGGCGACGCGAGGATCGATAGAAAGTGGATCAACATCCTTGAGAGCCTTCTCGTCGATCTTGGCGCCCGCGCTGACAAGAACATTGCCCTGGCGATCCACGAAGTCCTTCGCCTTCCTGCCCGAAAGCAGTGCCAGGAATTTCTCCCAGAACCGATCGTTCAATTCGACCATGGACAGATCGAAATCTTTTTCGATCTCTGCCAGACGCTTGTTCTCTTCTTTCTTGGATGCCGGATCCAGCTTGCGACGACTGAAAAGTTTCGTGTCAATCACGACTCCCTTCATCCCTGGAGGCGCTTTCAGCGATGCATCTTTCACGTCGCCAGCCTTATCGCCAAAGATTGCCCTGAGCAGTTTTTCTTCCGGCGTGGGATCGGTTTCTCCCTTCGGCGTGATCTTGCCGACGATGATATCGCCAGCCTTTACTTCTGCACCAACACGGATTATTCCGCGTTCGTCCAGATCCTTAGTCGCTTCTTCAGAGACGTTCGGAATCTCACGCGTCAGTTCCTCTTCTCCCCGCTTGGTGTCTCGAACCTGAAGTTCGAACTCTTCGATGTGAATAGATGTGTACACGTCATCTGAAACGAGGCGTTCAGAAATAACGATGGCATCCTCGAAATTGTACCCGCGCCACGGCATGAAGGCCACCAGCACGTTCTTTCCGAGGGCCAGTTCACCTTTGTCCGTCGAGAAACCATCCGTCAGCACCGTGTCTTTTTTGACCCGATCCCCAACTTTGACGATGGGATGCTGATTGACACACGTGTCCTGGTTGGTACGACGAAACTTGATCAATTCGTACGATTTGACCGGTTCGTCAAACGAGAGCGCTTCTTCTGCGGCAGACCGATCGTAGCGAATCGTGATCTTCTGGGAATCGACGTATTCGACAACACCACTTCCCTCCGCGATCACGACGGCTCGAGAATCTCGGGCGACCCGGGCTTCGAGGCCGGTGCCACAGAGCGGCGCTTCAGCACGAAGAAGCGGAACAGCCTGGCGCTGCATGTTCGATCCCATCAGGGCACGGTTGGCATCATCATGTTCCAGGAACGGAATGAGAGAAGCCGCCGGTGATACGATCTGGTTTGGGGATACGTCCATGTACTGGATGACGTCCGTCGTTTTGATCGGGAAGTCACCACGATGACGACATTTAACGTACTCGTTCAGAAAATTGCCCTTCTCATCAAGTGGGGCATTTGCCTGAGCAATGATGACCTGATCTTCCTGTTCAGCCGAGAGAAACTGGATGGATTTGGAAACCCTTCCTTTTTTCACGACCCGATACGGCGTCTCAATGAATCCGTAATCGTTTATTTGTGCGTGAACACAGAGTGACGAAATCAGGCCAATATTTGGCCCTTCCGGCGTTTCAATCGGGCAGAGACGACCGTAATGAGTGTAGTGGACGTCACGCACCTCAAATCCGGCACGTTCTCGGGTAAGACCACCTGGACCCAGCGCGGACATACGACGCTTGTGCGTCAACTCGGCCAGCGGGTTCGTCTGATCCATGAACTGGCTCAGCTGGTTGGTCCCGAAAAACGTATTGATAACACTCGATACAGTGCGAGCATTAACCAGATCCTGCGGGGTGAATTTATCTGCATCGCGCAGGTTCATGCGTTCCTTGATGGTGCGCGCCATGCGGGCCAGTCCGAGCGAAAACTGCGACGAGAGCTGCTCGCCAACCGAACGTACACGACGGTTACCGAGGTGATCGATATCGTCGACGTTACTCTTACCATTCTGCAGACTGATGAGCTCAGAAATGATGGCGATGATATCCTCCCGAGAAAGCGTCAAGAGTTTCATATCCTCATTCAGACGCAGACGCGAGTTTATCCGGTACCGACCAACTTCACCCAGGTCATACCGTTTGTCGCTGAAGAACAAGCGCTCCAGTACTCCGCGAGCAGTTTCGATATCGGGAGCCTCGGTCCCACGAAGCTGCATATAGAGATACTCCAGAGCTTCCTTTTCGGAATGCGTAGGATCTTTCTTGAGCGTGTTGAGCAGTGTCGTCTTATCGAGATCGTCACCGCCCGTTGATTCGCGAACGAGGTGAATCTGATAAACTTCTGCCTCGAGAAGTTTTTCGTGATCCTCTTCCGTCAACACGTGCTGTGCTGGAAGGACGATTTCTCGCTCAATGCGTTGTTCGATCACCTCGCCGGTATCTTCGTCAACTATTTCTGTCATTCGCTCGACCGAAACGGTCGCGGCCAACCTGCGCTCGACAACTTTCTTGAATGCGGCCTTCGTCTTGCAGTTAACGGTATCGGCCAGATCGAAGAGCTTGACGATCTCTTCATTGGAAGAATATCCCAGTGCACGCAGAAGCGTCGTCACAGGAAGTTTCTTCTTGCGGTCGATGTATGCCCACATCATGTTGCCGACGTCAGTCGAAAATTCAATCCAGGAACCCCTGAAAGGAATCACGCGGGCAGAGTAGAGCGCCGTACCGTTCGGATGGACGCTCTGACCAAAGAACACGCCCGGGCTTCGATGCAGC
>CALBJU010000203.1 GCA_937893205.1 uncultured Bacteroidota bacterium | reverse complement strand
GATAAACCAGAAAGACAGGGAACCCCCAGAACGGAATGAACTCGAACAGCCGCGCATCGCTGGACGTGTCATAGGTCGGCGACAATTGACCGCAACAGCTGCTCTCACCCCTGGAATTCTTCCGCGATCTGAGGTTCACCATGATCCTTCCGTCCGCGTTGAAGCGACTCTCTTCAATCACAAACCGCTTGAACTCAGTGCATCGATTGAGTACCGTGATCAGGCGCATCATTCCCTCCAAGGTAGGTCGGGATCGTCTTGGTCGATTCTCCCAACATACCGGGAATGATGCGTCTGCGCTATCTGCGGGTTCCTCTATGCCCTTCGGGCCAACTGCCGTCTCCGACCCACAGATTCCACGGAGGAGCCGTAGTTTCTAAAACGGCATAGCCCGCGGCGCAAACGGCGGAGTCGCAAAAATCGCGGCATCAAAGCTTTTTCGCATCAAGTCACTCAAAGTATCCTGATGCTCCGGCCGGCAGGATAGATCGTCGTGTTCCCACGGATCGCTCTCCAGATCATACAACTCGAACAGACCCTTCCCGTGATAGCTGATCAGCTTCCATTTTCGGTCGCGATACATAGTGGCGTGCGTTTGATCGGGATAGTTGATTGCACCAAAGAATTCTGTTCGGACAGAATTCCGATGTGACTCCGTGGTCCCCTGCAGCACATCGGTCAGCGATTTTCCCTGAACCCAAAACGGGATGTCGATCCCGGCGGCCTCCAGAAATGTCGGCACGAGATCTATCAGCTCCACAAGCGAATCGCTCACGACATCCTTTCGATACTTTTCGGGATACGAAATCATCAAGGGAACGCGCGTCAGCCCCTCAAAGAACCGGCAACCTTTCAGGAGCAGTCCGTGATCACACAAGGCTTCGCCGTGGTCACTCATGTATACTACGATCGTATTTTCGCGCTCGCCGATTTCATCCAGATGGTCAAGCAGCCTCCCAAACTCGTGGTCGACCTGTTCAATCATCGCGTAATAGGCAGCCTGCACGCGCTTGTGGTCCCACGCATCGGGATGTTGTGGCTTTGACTGAAAATCCACACCGGCATCGGCCAGCTTCTGTTGGTGCTCGAGATCCCTATCCTCAAAGTGGGCGCCAGGCATCTGATCGACATCGTAGCGTTTGTAGTAGTCGTATGGTGGATCAAACGCTGCGTGTGGATCGAATGGGTTGACACTCAGCATCCAGGGCTGGTCTTCACGCCGGTTCTTATCGATAAACGCGATCGACTTCTCCGTGCACCAATGTGTCTGATGGAGATGCGGCGGCACGTTGTCGGATTCTTCAGTCGGTTCGTAAACGCCGCCAAAACTCTTCACCTTCGCGCCCTGCCGATACGAATCCATCTTGTTGTACTCGAGCAGGAGTTCCTCTGCGTCCGCACCCTGCTCCTTCAGCCATTCGGCATAGTCGTGACCGTAGTCATTTGGCCCCTTTGGCGCGTGACTGTATTGGAAGTAGCCATAGCCGTCGTCCACCCGCTTCTCCTGAGCATTCGCCGCGCCGGCCAGATGCAGTTTCCCCACGAGACCGCAGTGATAACCCGCCTTTGTCAGGATATTGGGGATGAGGCGCTCAGCGTAATAGTCGGGCCAGGTCTCGTTGCCGTTCCCATTTACACCGACGGCGCTTGGATACATCCCCGTCAGGAAACTCGATCGGCTTGGCGTACATATCGGAGACTGACAATACGCGAAGTCGAACGTAACCGACTGCTTCATGAACGCATCCAGTCTCGGCGTATTTACGTGCGGATTGTTGAGCGCTCCGATCGTGTCGAATCTCTGCTGGTCGGAACAGTACCACAGAATATTGGGTCGATCAGCCATTGTTCCAGGTCTCCTTTGCGACATCTCGTCCATTTACCGAAGGAACCAGGAGCTTCGTGCGCAAACGAGAGCAGGCTCCCCACGCCCAGATCGGGACCAGCGGACCGGATCGTCTCCCACTCTTATCGAGTTCACTCATTTTGGGTGTGGTCGTAGATGACTACGTTGCCAAACGTCGCGTCAACGTGATGTGCCAGAAGCACCACGCCTCCCTTCCTCAAGGCCGTCGTACTCACCTGCGTCTCCTCGAAGTGCCAGCCATCGGGCTCTTCCCCGTCCTGTTCCCAAACCTTGAACTGATACAAAGTGCACCCTTCACCGGAACGCGTGTCCGGAAGTGTCGTCGACCGCGCTTTTAAGTGATAAGTCGTGTTCACTACCGCATCAAAAGGTTCGTGATCCAGCATGCCATCTCCGTCTCCTCGATAAAACTGAACATCGGGAGCCTGGGCACTGCCGTTCATCCATCTCAACCACGTGATCGATCCGAAGGGTTGATACCCCCATTTCGGTTGATTCGGGGGAAAGTTTCTTGGTCCGCCAACCACGTGCCCCTGAAATCGGTTCAGAATCCCGAGTCCGTTCCCACCGCTATAGGGGCCCGTCTCGTCATCAACACGGTGGACAGTTACTCCCACATCGATTTCGTAGTCCTGCCAGTTCCGCTCCCCAATCAGAAAGACGCGGTCATATCCCGAATGCAACGTCCGAAGTCCGTCATCCTGAATACCCCAGTTCCCGTCCACACACTGCCCAGCGTCCTGAACACGATCTACACGTGACCAATCGATCAGTGCAGGAAGCGGGTAGGCTCCCGTTTCAAGCTGAACGCTAGCGGTAAGAATGAAGGGGGCTTCATCCCGGTATGTTGCCGTCAGCGTAATGACATTCTCACCCGGCCGCAACACTTCGAGAGGAATATCTGCATTGAAGTGCCCGCTCCTGGCCAGCCGGCGACCATCACCGTAGCTACCCGGGTTCCCGCCAACCTGCAGATGCCACTCTGGAAAGAACCCGTTGATCGAGCAGGCCAACGACGTGAGAGACGAGGGATTCTCGACATCCCCAAGCAAGTTGAAATCGCCCTGGGCCTCACCAAGATGCCCCCACCCCCTGCTCATTTCCATACCAAAGATTGATCAACGCTCAATCATCCGCCTCGATGCTGCTTTGTTCCGCTCTGTGTGGCGTCTGTCCCGACCGGATTCAAGAGCGAGCACGTGTTGGCCAGCCAACATAGGATCTCTTGACAGTTTGCTAAAACGCAATTCCGTGTGTAAGCGTAACCGGCCCGGAGATCCTGTGCTCAAACATCGGTCGCCCAAACTTCTCGATTGCGTTTCGGTAGGTTTGCTTCTGCTTCCAGGCGAAGGCAAGCTCGAAGAGCGCTATATTGTCCCCAGTGTATGGGGAGATCTGCTCATAGGGCCACGCCTCGGCATCGACAACGTAAGGCGCATGATAGTCGAGCACGAGTTCGATACCGCGTCCATCAGTGAGCTCATATCCGAACAGATCGACGTCGGCTCGGACTGGCCGTTCGCTTCGACACCAACCCTCCATCGGTTCAGGATCTGGATATCAGGACGACTACCGGCGACCGGGTGAAATATCGCCTGCTCTCGCTTCCGCTCTACATGGTCGAAAGCTTTCCTGCCGGCATCGAACGGTGCTCATAGCACCACCGCGATCAAAATTAGCTCCGAGGGATTCGGAATTCGCTTTCCCGCCCTTCGGCTAGGCCGACCGGACCGGGTCACCGGCAGCAGCTTGCAGTAGAAATTCGATCTTCACTGCATCGAACGGAAAAGCAATGCCGCCGCTTTCGGCTCGTTCAAGCACACCGGCATTCAGCAACGCGGTCACGTCACCATGCACCGCCTTTACGTCGCGGTTGACGCGCCGAGCGGCCTCCCGAATTGACATCGGCTTTGCCCCACACAGCATCTTGAGTAACGCCCAGCGCTTGGCAGTCAGCACTTTCCAGAGCAACTCCGGGCTCGCAAAGCTGATGCGCGCTGACTTCTGAGTTTCCCCTGTCTTCCAGCTGTGCAGGAAGTCCTCCATTGCCTCGTCGGGTGAGCGCACTTCAAGGGTTACGGTCTTCATGACTCCACCTCGCAATATCACCTTTGAAATCGGCAATTAGCTGATCGGGCGTTGTGAAATGATAGGCACTCTCTTCGCCGTTAAAATGTCGATGGTCACCTTTGCCAGCTTCGTTATCATAGCGGAGAACGCACGCGCCACGAACTACGAACGCTAGCCTGTACTTGTACGGATGGACAGAGCCGGCCACCGGTCGCGGCACTGGCCAGAGCACCAGCTCAGCAAAAGCAGTCTCCGAATAGACAATGCGCGTGCGCACAAGGAGGACAGCCTTCATGTTGGAGAGAATAACAACAGCTCGCCCTGTTGTCAATGACGACAACACTTGTGAGGCAGGCATCACGTGATGCTCAATCTTTTGGATCACGACAGGGCCAGCCTGCTGGCCGGGAACCGCACCGTACTTGCCCGCTTGCGGGCGAAAGAGCTGTGGAACCTTAGCTTGGATCATTTGGATGTAGTGAAGTTCAACGTTGTGCTGGAGAGTGGTTGTCAGTTTGAAAGAGGCCCGGATTTTACCTTGACCACACCTTCCATTACGCCGTTTATACTGCCGGATCGCGGCTCCTAGGCAACAGGGCAACCGAGCTCTCCATCGTGATCGCCTGGAACACGAAGTGAATTTGGCAGCCTCTTTTTTCAGCACCTCAAGGACATGCGTTTTCCTAGATTCCTAACCGGGTATTTGCTTGCCGCAATAGGCTTCTTCGCCTTTCTCACGGTCTCTTCGCGGTTGGTGGGACCGGATGCATCAGAGCCACCTATCGTGCGCGATTCGGGTGAGGTCGACGCTATTACAGTAGTGCGCGATGTCGGGCTGGATTACGACCATCCGCTG
>CALBJU010000202.1 GCA_937893205.1 uncultured Bacteroidota bacterium | reverse complement strand
TTCGATACGATTTACGCAGAGGGTCAACGCCGCTATATGGAGAGCCTCTCTGCCTACGCGAGGCAATTCCTGGGAATGATGGAGCGGCCGGATGTGGATTTCATCGACGGTCTCTCACCAGTCATCGCGATTGAGCAGAAAACGGTAAGCCGGAATCCTCGCTCGACCGTTGGAACGGTCACGGAGATCTATGATTTCCTCCGTCTCCTCTATGCTCGGGCATCGATCGCCTATTCGCACGTTTCGGGAGGGCTCATGCGAAAACAGAGCGACGACGAGATTATTGACGGGATTCTCGCGCTCGCTGAAGGCTCGCGCGTCATGCTGCTGGCACCCCTCGTGAAGGGCAGGAAGGGCCACTACCGCGAATTATTCGATCAGGTCGGTAAGCAGGGATTTCAGCGGGTCCGCGTCGATGGCAAGATCCGCGAGATCGAGAGAGGCATGAAAGTCGACCGCTACAAGACGCACGACATCGAAGTCGTGGTTGATCGCGTGGTGATCAAACCAGGCATCAGAACTCGAATCAGTCAGTCTGTAGAGACGGCTCTTGGGATGGGGGGCGGCACCATCATCGCTCAGATCGTGGGCGGGCCCGAAGAGCAGGGAGACCACCTCTTCAGTCGGCACTTGTTTTGCCCGGAGGATGGGGTTTCCTACGATGATCCGTCGCCCAACACCTTCTCGTTCAACTCCCCCTACGGAGCGTGCCCGGATTGCCACGGCCTCGGATCGAAGAAGGAGCTCGATGCCGATCTGATTATTCCGGACAAATCAAAGTCTATCGCAGATGGAGCGATTATTCCTCTGGGCGTGCCCCGAGATATCTGGATATTTTCCCAGGTGCAGGCTGTCGCAGACAGCGTTGGATTTGACTTCGACACACCGCTCGCCGAGTTCACCGAGGAACACATGCGGGTCCTGCTAGAAGGTGCGGGCGAAGAACAGTGTGACATCGTCTACAAGTACAAGGACCGAGAAGTCACCTACAAACATCGATTCAGCGGCGTGTATGCCCACGTATGGCATACGTATGAAAACACCTCTTCGAACACATCGAGGCGCTGGGCCGAGGCGTTCATGCGCCACGCCGACTGCGTGAAGTGTGGAGGGGGACGTCTCCGGGCTGAGAGCCTGGCATTCAAGTTTGCCGACCATTCAATCGATCAGCTGACCAGGATGGATCTGGCTGACCTTCGAGAATTTTTCAGAGGAGTCAAACTCTCAGATCGACAGGCCGTAATTGCCGAGCCTATCCTGAAGGAAATAGTTGACCGCCTCGATTTCATGCTAAATGTGGGCGTGGGGTACTTAAATCTGGATCGGAGTGCGCGCACTCTTTCCGGTGGCGAAAGTCAGCGCATCCGCCTCGCGACACAGATTGGAACCCAGCTGACGGGTGTCTTATACGTCCTCGATGAGCCTTCCATCGGCCTGCATGCGAGGGATAATGAAAGGCTGATCGAATCGCTTAAACAGCTCAGGGACCTGGAAAATTCAATCCTGGTGGTCGAGCACGACCGGGAAATGATCGAAGCGGCCGATTTCGTCATTGACCTCGGTCCCGGGGCTGGCGAGCTCGGTGGACATGTGGTGGGCGCTTCTAAACCGGAGGATCTTCCGCTCGGGTGGAATGGAACGTCGAGTCTGACAACGGCATACCTGCGCCGAGAAAAGTCGATTGCCGTCCCCGCGACTCGTCGACCAGGGAACGGAACCTGGATTGAGTTGATCGAGGCGAGGGGACACAATTTGAAAGGTGACACTTTTCGCCTGCCCCTCGGCACCTTCAGCTGTGTGACGGGCGTATCCGGATCGGGTAAATCGAGCCTGATCAATCAGACCTTGTATCCGATTCTGGCGGAGCATTTTCATAACGCAAAGCGCGTTCCCCTCCCGTTCAAAGCGATTACGGGCCTCGAACATGTCGACAAGGTGATTGAGATCGACCAGAGTCCGATCGGACGAACACCGAGGTCCAATCCCGCCACGTACGCAGGGCTTTTCGGAAATATACGGGACCTCTATGCTCAACTTCCTGAATCTAAAATTCGGGGATACAAGCCGGGACGATTCTCATTCAACGTGAAAGGCGGAAGATGCGAGACGTGCAAGGGAGCGGGTATCATCAAACTTGAGATGAGCTTCCTCCCAAACGTATACGTGGAGTGTGAGACCTGTTATTCGCGCCGGTACAATGTGGAAACGCTGGAGGTACGCTTCAAAGGCAAGAGCATCGCTGACGTCCTCGAGATGACTGTTGAGGAGGCGCTTAGCTTTTTTGAATTCATTCCCCGTATCGAACGAAAACTGCGCACCCTACATTCCGTCGGATTGGGCTATATCAGACTGGGCCAGCAGGCCACGACCATATCGGGTGGAGAAGCTCAACGAGTAAAGCTCGCAAAAGAGCTCTCCCGGCCTGGCACTGGAAAGACGCTCTACATTCTCGACGAACCGACGACGGGACTGCATTTCGAAGATATTCGGCATCTTCTCGCGGTCCTCCAGGCCCTCGTGAGGAAGGGCAATACGGTGTTGGTAATTGAACACAATCTGGATGTAGTCAAGGTGGCTGATTTTGTGATTGACCTGGGTCCCGATGGGGGAGACGGAGGCGGTCAGATTCTGTTTTCTGGTACTCCCGAAGCCTTGGCAACGCAAAAGTCAGCAACCGGCGAATACCTCTCAGCCGAACTGAAAAGAAGCCAAAAAGGAGCAAAAGCGGCTATAATCGATCTCGATACGATGGCTGCCGACGAAAATGAAAAGGAAGAAGTCGAAGTGATTGAAGAAGAACCCGAAGAAGAAAAAAACGAATAGAGTCAGACGAGATCCATGGAGCCTTCCTTCAGTCCTGATTACAACAAGCCCGACGAGCCAGGTATTGCGATGAACTTCGACAATACCGTTTCGCTCTACCAGATCGTATCCGAGTCGGAGTCATTTGAAGAGGCGGCTGGCTCCGCGTTCGCGTTGCTCCGGGATGCCCAAAAACAGTATCCAGACTGGCCCCGAATCTTCTATCTGGATGTCCTGGGACACGAGGGAGAACAACAGGGTTTTGACGCAGATTTTTTTGAGTTCCAACAGGAATTCTGGTTTGCGACTATCGCTCACTTTGTTACGGCGTTTGAACTTCCAATGCTCGGCGGTCTCGTAAATCCGAAGCCTCAACGCAATGATATTCCGGATGAGCTATCATTCGGCTCCTCTAACGGCAAGGACCCCTCATGAAAAGAGTTCTCGCTGCAGTCGCGATTTTGACTGCTGGTTCGCTCATTTTCCTCGTAGCCCCCTCGTCATCCCCTACAATTCTTTCGATGCGGGATCGAGCAGAACTGATCGATTCGCTGCTCGAAGAACGGCTCGAGTCCGTTATTCCAGAAGTGATGCGGCGAGAGGGCATCGACATGTGGATCATTGCCGCGCGTGAGTACAACGAGGATCCAGTCATCAGAACCATGCTCCCCGCGACCTGGATCGCGGCGCGACGACGTACCATTCTGGTGTTTTTCGATCGAGGAGACGAGGGGGTCGAGCGGCTCGCCGTCACCAGATACAATATTGGGAGATCATTCGAGAGCGCGTGGAATCCCGAAGAGGATCCGGATCAGTGGGAACGACTGGCCCAGATCGTGACCGAGCGCGATCCGAAGCGCATTGGACTGAATATTTCCTCCACTTTTGCTCTTGCTGACGGGCTTTCCGCGTCCGAGCATCAGGGAATGCTGGATGCATTCGACGAAAAGTATCGATCCCGGGTTGTTTCGGCCGAAAAACTGGCAATTGGATGGCTGGAAACGCGTACCGAAAGTGAAATGGAGATCTATCCCTCGATCGTGCGAATTGCCCGTGATATCATAGAAGAAGGGCTATCTGAGGCGGTAATAACACCAGGAGTCACGAGCACTGACGAAGTCGAGTGGTGGTATCGAGAGAAAATTCGAGATCTGAATCTCGTCACATGGTTTCACCCATCGGTAGACATTCAACGCGCTGAGACCACGGAACGGGATGGTGATTTTTCATCACGCGAAGATTCTGGTGTCATCAATCCAGGTGACCTCCTGCACGTGGACTTCGGGATAACCTATCTGCGACTGAATACGGATACTCAGATGCACGCGTACGTATTGGAGTCGGGCGAATCCGAAGCTCCCCTTGATCTGCAGGAAGCATTTGACATCGGAAACCGGCTTCAGGACATTTTGACGGGTCAGTTTGAATCGGGTAGAAGCGGCAACGATATTCTCCGGAGGGCTCTTGAGCAAGCCGACTCGGAGGGAATCGATGCGACCATTTACACGCATCCAATCGGGTTCAATGGCCACGCAGCGGGTCCAACCATTGGACTTTGGGACCAGCAGGGTGGAGTGCCGGGTAGGGGCGATTATCCACTGTTTCCAATGACGGCTCACTCGATTGAGCTGAATGCAGCTGTTTCTATTGGGTCATGGGATGGACAAATCGTGCGGATCATGTTGGAGGAAGACGCCATTTTTGATGGCTCGTCTGTGAATTACATCGACCCGCGGCAGGAAGAGCTGCTCCTGATCCCCAGACAATAACTCGGCTTCTCATTCAACTCTGAGGACGCTTCCTCATGGTCCTCAAAACAGATGGGTTCAGCCGGAATTGCCCCGAATATGGGTACTCATTTGCGGTTCACCTCGGAACCGGTCAGGGATTCAGACTTACTGTGGTTCTCACGCGAATAAGGTGATGATGAGTCGAAGCTTCAAAATTGTAGTTCTAGCGATCCTGCTGCCGTTGTTGTTCAATCGCGGCGCTTTGGGGCAATCCGTAGATGTTGCCGCACTGGTTGAACAGGCTGAAATCACAGGGATATCTCTCGTTGTGATCGAGGACGGGGAAATCACTCATTCTGTACAAAGTGGTATTCGGAGCTCCACAACCAATCCCCCCATTACCGCTGACACGGTCTTCGAAGCCGAATCGCTCAGCAAGCCTGTGGTCGCCTACATCGCCCTTTTGATGGAAGAGGACGGTCAACTGGACCTCGACAAACCGCTGGCTGAGTACGTTACGTACCGCGATGCTGAGCACGATTCGCGGTATTTGAGGATCACCACCCGTATGGTGTTGTCGCACTCCTCCGGCTTTCCGAATTTTCGACCGCCAGGCGAATCACTCTCTATCGGTTTCGAACCGGGGACCTTCTTCACCTATTCAGGCGAGGGATTCCTCTTTCTGCAGAAAGCGCTGGAGCGAATTTCATTCAAGTCCCTCGAAGAACTGGCCTGGGTGTACGTGTTCGATCCCCTTGAAATGACTTCGACCAGTTTCGTCTGGCAAACTGAATTTGGCCAGAACATCGCTGTCGGTCACACGGACATGGGCGTTCCGCTGGACAAATTCGTCCCTCAGACTGCCAATGCTGCCTTCAGCTTGCACACCACGCCGACGGACTATGCACGGTTCATGCTCGCGGTCGAGCGAGGAGAAGGGTTGGGCCGCAAGAACAAGCGTGATATGACAACCGCCCAGGTTGACGCTCTCGACGGAGTTTTCTGGGGGCTCGGCTGGGGATTGCAGCCCACATTGAGCGGCCAAGCCATCTGGCAATGGGGAGATAATTCTGGGTACAAGACGTTTGCCTATCTGGAGCCCGAGGCGAAAAAAGGGATCATCGTGCTGAGTAACAGTGCGAACGGCATGCTGATTCTACACACGCTGTTTGAAGAGTTTATCGGAGGCCCCCAGACAGCGGTAAGGTGGCTCAACTACGAAAAGTACGATGACCCGCAGTACTTGCTGGGGCGTCGGGTGCACTATGCGATCGTGGGTGGAGGCATTGAAGAGGCACGAACGGTTTTTGAGGAGTCACGAGCAGACCTACCCGCCGAGGCTTTCGAGGAGATAACCCTGAACTCCCTGGGTTATCGTTTGCTGCGCCAGGGATTGATCGAACACGCGGTCGATATATTCGCATTCAATTCGGAAATGTATCCGGAGTCGGCGAATGCAAGCGACTCGTTTGGAGAGGGACTGTATGCGGCCGGGCGAATGGAAGAGGCTCTCGAGCAGTACCGCCACGTGCTGAAACTTCAGCCCTCCAGCATGAATGCCAGCTCGATGATCACAGTGATCGAAGGTAAACTAGCCAGCAGGAACTGATTCTCCGCATTTTTTGCGGAGAATAGCAGGTAAATCCTTCACATCGAGCCAGATGCTACGCCCTCTGGATCTGTTCCTATTCTGAAACGGTGAACGAGAGCATCATACCTGC
>CALBJU010000201.1 GCA_937893205.1 uncultured Bacteroidota bacterium | reverse complement strand
ATCTGTGTTACGAATCGGACGACGGACCCGCCTGTGTCAATAGCTGTCCACACTCGTGCGCCTTCAGAATCGGCAGCATTGAGGACTTCCAGTCCTTGCTCGCAGGTGGAGGTGCTTCCTGAAAAAGACAGCCATATATCAGAGAAAACGGGCCGGTGGATCCCGCTGGATGAATAAATGGGTACAGTCCCCACCTTGGCTCCTGGGCTTTCTGGTCCTGTGTGCGCTCGCTGTGGCGGCATTTATCGTCAACATGACGATGGAACCAATTCACCCGGGAAGTACCTGGGGGATTGCGTATGGGATTGGAGCGCTGGCAGCGTTCGGCGTCGTACTGCTCCACAGTTTACGCCGTCGCACCCTGCGATTTCAAAAGCTCGGCCGCTCTTGGATGTATCTCCAGATTCATGTCTATGGTGGTGCACTCTTTCTGCTTCTGGTGTTCATGCATTCTGGTTTTTCCGTTCCGACCGGTGTCCACACGTGGTGGCTCTGGTTTCTGAGTATCTGGGTTGTAGGAAGCGGCCTTCTCGGGATCGTCATCCAAAAGTGGATCCCGACGGTGTTGACTTCCGGTTTGCGGGTGGAAATACATTACGATCGCGCTGGTGAGCTGATTAAGGCCATCCGTCAGCGTTGCGAAAAGCTCATCGCCAAATCTGACCCCCGACTGAAGGGCTTCTACACGGACCACGTTGCCCCTTCGCTCGGTGGCACGAATCCACGCCTGACCTATTTCTTCGACATTACTGGGGGGATTCACACACGAATCAAGCCATTCGGACACGTTCGGCCCCACCTTTCCGGCGCGGACAAGACCACTCTGGACGCCGTACAAGAGCTTTTCACATCTAAGCTTGAAATCGATGCACACTGTACGCTCCAGCGGGCGCTTCGAGGCTGGCTGGTGCTCCACATTCCCGTATCCATCGTGATGACGGCCCTCCTGGGCGTTCATCTATTTTCCGTGATGTATTACTGATGGCCGAATCCGATAAAAAACGAAAAGGCTTTTTCGGCGACGTCCGTCTGCCCGTGTCGAAGGAATACGTTTACCCGGCCAAGCAAACATTTTTATTCTGGGTCGGTGGCATTGGTGTGTTATTTCTGGCAGCGTTTTTCCTGATTGACGTAACGATCAAAGAGGGCGTTCTGGTCTCAAACGGACCCCTGTCGTCCGCACACGCTTCCTTCGGGGCGAATTGCGCGACCTGCCACACGCCTCTCGAAAATGTGTCAAATGACAAGTGCATGGTGTGTCATGAAAAATTCGGGGGAGATCAAGGCATATACTCTTTTGCTACCCACTATCTGTATAGATCAACCGACTTTACGAGGCTCACTCCTTCCACGAATGAGGTGAGTTGCGCCACCTGTCATTCGGAGCATGAGGGAAGAGAAGCGGTTCTCGACGCCGTACCAAGCGCAATGTGTATTTCCTGTCATGAATACGGATCATTTAACGATCAGCATCCAGAGTTCGAAGCGATTGGCAGCGGTGTCCCCGATCCTGCCAATATCACGTTCTCACACACGCGGCACGTGAATGAAATCATATCCAAGGTCGGCGAAACAGATCTCGAAAAGACCTGCCTGTATTGCCATCAGTCTGATCCCGTTGGCGCTGGGTTCGAACCCATCAGCTTTGATGTTTCATGTGCGAGTTGCCACTTGACGGCCAGTTCCTCGACTGATTGGCTGCCTACAGGCGGCAACGGCGTGCAAACGCTTGCCACTCTTCGAGCACAACGCGGGCCAGGGACCGGATGGGTGGACTACATGAGTCCAGGTGATTTCCAGGAGCGCAGTGGGCGGGTGCGAAAACGACCCGTATATCACCGGGATCCGTGGATTCTGGAGAACTTGAAACGCCTCCAGGGCATCATGTACCCGGACAACGAACTGGCGTCTCTTCTGCGCGCATCGGCAGATGTTGCGCCCGAAGATGCCGACATCCTATATGAGGAGGCGCTTGCCACATTGACAGCCTATGCTGATGAACTTCGAGGAATTCCCGACCGGAGTGTTCAGCGTTCGCTCTCCGAAATCGATGACCTGATGGCCGAAATCAAAAAACGGATCCGTGACCCATTGAGCCCGCTCGATGAGACGAAATTCCTGCTGGGTTCTGCGTCCGTCGATCCTGACATCGATGAGGTCACCTTGAGCCAGTATAAAGAGCTTATTGATGGACTCACCCTGACGTGCCAAAAATGTCACTCGGTTGACAATGCCTCGATAGGACGAGTTAGCAAGGACCAGAGCACTTTCGTGCGCGCCGAATTCAATCACCGATCGCACATCATCCAGAGCGGATGCCTCGACTGCCATTCCAAGATTCCGATTCGAGAATTTGCCGCCAGAGATTCGGTCGCCGCAGTGAAGATTGATCACGCCGGCATTCAGAATCTGCCCTCCATTCAGTTATGCCAGTCGTGTCACACCCCTAAAAAGGCCGCAAACACCTGCATCACCTGTCATCAGTTCCATCCAGATAAATCGCAGCACAGCAACCTGTTGCGTTATCTCAATTAGCCCCGGACTCACTAGACTTCAGATGAACACAACGGCACGAATATTTTCGAAAACAGGCGAATTATCGGGAGCGAGCTATCCGTTCTCTGGTGAAGCTGTTATTGGAAGCGATTCGGGCTGCACCATTTCTCTTTCTGGAACAGATATCCTCCCGGAACACGCTCGTATCTGGTTTGAGATTGAACAAGGAGCTTTTTATCTGGAAGATCTCAGCCAAACGAGCGCGACCACCGTGGATGGAGTTCCTGTACTGTCTACCGTTCGGCTGGATGAACTCAACATTATTACCCTGTCGGGTCAACACGACCTGATCTTCGCGGTCACCCCTTCGGGAAGCGAACCAATAACAATCGC
>CALBJU010000200.1 GCA_937893205.1 uncultured Bacteroidota bacterium | reverse complement strand
GCGGCCTTCAGGTTGGTACAAAAATTCTTATGGGTTAGCATGACCCCTTTTGGACTGCCGGTCGTTCCTGATGTGTAAATCAGTGCGGATAGATCTTCTGGGTTTACACCCGACTCGTTGGCATGGATGGCGTCCTTGAATTCATCGTAGAGGCCAGCTCCACTTTCCATGGCATCGTCAAAAAGATCGACGTAGTCGGGAATCTCGTCCCGGGGCGGCACCATCGTTACGATTTTTCGAAGACTGGGGCATAGATCGTATATCTGGAGCGCTTTTTTCAGCTGCATCCCGGTAGACACGATAAACAGGCTGGTTTCGGAATTGTGGATGATATAGGATACCTCCTTTGACGGAAGCGTCGTATAGAGGGAGACGTTGACTGCGCCCAACATCTGGGTAGCCATATCCGTGTACGCCCACTCGGGCCTGTTTTCCGACAATATTGCGACGCGATCTCCCGGCCGTATTCCCTGAGAATACAGGTAGCCGGCCATGGCGCACGCCCGTTCTCGAAGCTGCGACCAGCTAATGTCGACCCACTCTTTTGACGTCTTATCTACATAGCGAAGAGCGATTTTGTCCTTGCCTTCATAGTAATCCGCAAGTCGGCTGAACAATTGCGGAATCGTATTGAATTCAACGAGAGCTGGCATGAGGGCTGATCGTAAATGAATAGGACGTCGGACGGCAGGGAGACGAATGTAGCTCTTTCAGTTCCGAAAAGACAAAAAAGGCGAAATTAGTCGACATCGCTCCCAATTGCCTTTTGCATCGACGAGTGACCTTGTTCGGCCAGCAGTTTGACCAGGCCTTCCTTGATCGAACGGATGAGGCCTGGGCCCTGATAGACGAGACCCGTATAGACCTGTATGAGCGATGCTCCGGCAGTGATATACTCGTATGCCTGCGCGGCCGACGCGATTCCTCCGACGCCGATTATGGGTACCTTCCCGTTGGTCTTTTTATACAGGTATCTAACCAATCCTGTTGATCGATTTCGGATTGGCTGGCCGCTGAGTCCTCCGGCACCTATCTGCTTGAGTCTGGCCTCAGGGGTGATCAAGTCTCTCCTGTCCGAAGCAGTATTTGTGGCGATGAATCCATTGACCCCATGCGCCAGCGATACGAGAAGGAGCTCGTCAAACAGGCTGTCAAGGACGAATCGCTCGGCATGCGGCGGCGAAAACTTAACAAGGATCGGTACGCGCCGATTCATTTCTGCGCGTTCTTTCATTATGGCCGTCAGCAGTCTGTCGAGGGCATTAGGATCTTCAAACGTCTTGCCCTCGGCCGTATTTGGACACGATATGTTTAGAGCGATGTAGTCTGCCCACGGGGCGAGTGTCCGAAAACTCTGACAGAAGTCCTCAATGGATGCGTCACCCTCGATTTTGGGATCATGCGTCTTTGCCAGATTGACGCCCACCGGGAAGGCAATCTGGCCAGCATGACGCTGCAGGCGGTGACGGATTCGAGAAGCTCCATCATTGTTGAGTCCCATCCGGTTGATCAGCGCCTGATCGTCTGGTAGGCGGAATAATCTCGGGCGCGGATTTCCTCTGCTCTTCTTGGCGCTCACCGAGCCCACCTCTACAAACCCACATCCCGCTTTCTTGAAGAAGGGGATCATGTGGGCATTCTTATCAAATCCGGCCGCCAGACCGATCGGATTGGCGAACGTTTTCCCGAAGATCTCCTGGTGCAGGCTCGGATGCGCATACTGGTACATCGAATCCAGTAGAAAGGGCGTAAACTTTTGGGAGATGCGCGCTGCGCCCGTCGCCAATAGATGCGCCGATTCAGGACTGATAGAGAAAAGAAAGGATCGCAGCTTGGAGTACATGCGTATGCTTTAAGACCGGCATCTGTAGCGTAGAAATCGCGACGACGCAAGATACATCAATTCATCACCGAGCAAAGCCCCGACACGAATGAACATTACGATCTATCAGGTAGACGCATTTACAAAGACGCCGTTCAAAGGAAATCCAGCTGCGGTCTGTATTCGAGATGAATCTCTCGAAGACGATGTGATGCAGTCGATTGCAAGCGAGATGAATCTGGCGGAAACCGCATTTGTGATACCTGGAAATGATGGTGAGTGGGGATTGAGGTGGTTTACACCGCTTGCCGAAGTGGATTTGTGTGGACATGCGACGTTGGCTTCAGCATTCGCTCTGTTTGAGACTGGACGCGTGGCGAAGGGGGAAACCATTCGATTTCAGACTAAAAGCGGAGAACTCACCGTGGGACAGACGGGGTCTACTGGCCTTGAAATGAATTTTCCTGCAGAACCAGTCGATCGGCCATTTGACCGAGAGCTTTTGGAGAACGCCATTCGGAACCCCATTCTCTTCGGCGGCGCAAATCGGATGGATGCGTTGGCCGAGGTTGATAGCGAGGAAACCCTTCAAAGCTTGAAACCAGACATGAGCGCCATCGCGGAGCTTCCGGTTCGAGGGCTCATCGTCACGGCGAGGGCGAGCACATCGGATTTGGACTTCGTCTCACGGTTTTTTGCGCCGCAATGCGGTGTTCCGGAAGACCCAGTGACGGGATCGGCACACTGCTGCCTCGGGCCCTACTGGCAGGAGAAATTGGGCAGGTCCCGATTGAAAGCCAGGCAAATATCCCCGCGGGGCGGCAATGTCGATTTGGAGATGCGCGGGGACCGCGTGATCCTCTGGGGCGATGCTGTCATGGTGATGAAAGCAGAAATGAGTTTCTGATCGAAGCTCGAATCCCGAATTTCGAATCCCAACCTCACCACCCATTCCAATCCCATCTGGCTCTATACAAAAGTGTGGCCCGTCGCATTCGCGACGGGCCACACTCAGAAATGGATCGAACTTGCTGCTACCAACCCGGCACAAGCTGAAAACCGAAGTGAGCGCCTTTTTCGGGTCTCTGAAACGGTTTTGCGTAAAATATCTCCAGAACGGTGAAGCCGAAGAGATTGAATCGGGTTGAAACGCCCACGCTGAATACCGGCACACGATCGGCGGTATTTCTGTCAAATCGAAGTTTCGGAAGATCTTCAGCGGTCCAGGCTACACCACCATCGGCGAAAAAGGATACTTCCGTAGGTAGGTATGGGAAATTGAACAATCCCAGCGCATCGTTTCCAAGCAGTGGGACTCGAAACTCAACGCTGGCGACTGCCAGACGCGTACCGTACAGACGCTCCGTTTCGCTACAGAGACCCGCTGGTGTCGGCGTACACTCACCCAGGTTATCAAACGAGGTGAAGCTGTATCCACGGAGGAAGCCGACACTGTTCGCATATCCCATGTACTCGCGGGTGAACAACGAATTATCACTCTCTTCCGCGCCGTAGTTTCCAACGTGCATTCCTCGGAACGCCAGTGTAATCGGGCTGATCTGAAAGTACTTCCGATAGTCCGCTTGTACACGGATAAAGTTCTCCGTCCCGAAAAACGGAGTTACCTCGAATCGTGATCGTCCTCCACGAACCGGGGAAGTAAATCCGAAGAAAGAATAGTCGCTCACGAGAGCGAGTCCTACCGTCGCAAAATAGACGGCATCTGGCTCTTGATCATTCAGCTGCTGCCTATCTCTCGACTGGAAGCCCGTGACGGGGTCAAACCGTATTGTCTCTAGCTCATAATCGAAACCGTATCGGGTGAAGCCTCCAGATGCTTCAACCCTTCGTTTCGTCGTGAAGGGAAACGCGGCTGTTCCGGTCAGCTGATCGATGTAGATCCGTTGACGCAGGCGGAGAATGCTGTATCCGTCATCACCGAGAAAGGAGGCTCCGTACAGAATGGGAGTGTGGCCGACGAAGCCACCCCAATTCAGCCGATTTTTCCGGTTCTGATATCCAACTTGAGCTCCAATGTCTTTGAAGGATCCATTCGCCTGCGCGAC
>CALBJU010000199.1 GCA_937893205.1 uncultured Bacteroidota bacterium | reverse complement strand
TGATCATGCCGCCCATCAGCTTGACCATGAAGGGTGTGCCCTTCAGATCCTTACCATTCGCGACGTCTTGCACTTCGGCACAGTGCGCCAACATTTGCGCAACCGTCATCGACCCCCATTCCGGCTTTGTATCTCCGGTCAAGCTGCCGATTCTGCTGCAAATATCTTCAAAAGTGGCTTCATCGTACAGATCTTTGCGTTCCATGGTATCGTCAGTTCGAATGAATCAGGATCAGATCTTCCTGGGGCGGGGTGAGCCATTCAGCGCCTTCATCGGTAATTACAGCCATTTCTTCGACCGATATCGTCTTTGTGGTCGAATCGGAGAGCGGCCATGAGTGAAATCCATCGAAGGCGAATGTCATACCGACTTTTAGTACCTGTGTGGGACCTGCCCTCAGCTCGCGTCCCAACCGTCCGCCGCTCAGGCCGGGGCCGCTGTCATGTGCCCAGTACCCAACAGGATGTCCTGTTCCCCACATGACCGAGATGCTTCCATTTTCCTCCATGACAACACGCTGGGCCCTGTCGACCTCATTTCCTGTGGCGCCGGGCTTCATGGCGCCAAACGCGGCGCGGCTTCCAGCCCGCGCCGCTTCCCATTTGGTGATGGCGTCCTGGGGCGGCTCGGATTCGCCCGGCGCCAACACGTACGCAAATCGCTGAATGTCTGTCACCCAGCGATCGTAAACGCGGATACCGAAATCTATCTGGATGAAATCGCCCGGTTGAATCACCCGGTTCGTCGGATGGGAGTGGCCGCGGTCTTTCCCTGAGTTCACCGCGGGATTCTGTTCCGGAGCCCACCCGTCGCCAACGCCGAGTTCTGCCATCTTGGATTCGAGAAAATCGGCGATGTCTCTGTCCGTCGTCACTCCTCCAATTGCTGCCTCGTACGCCTCGATCTCCCACGCGGCAGTGACCGCAGCTGCGCGGCGCATAATTTCTATTTCGGCGGGCAGTTTCACAGACAGCCAGCTTCTGATGAGTGTCTCGCCCGATTTCATTCGCGCGGTCCAAGTGACGTCCAGCCCGTTCAGCATTGAGTCATACTGGGTGTGAGAGAGTCCATCGGAGATGGGACTTCGTCCAGTATTGATGCCAATGCTCCCGGGACTAAATCGTTCAAACTGCTCCTGTACGGTTCCCCAGAGTCCTACTCCACGCTCAATCCGAACCACCTCATCCATGATCTTCTTTTCTGCAAGTGCGGTAGCCTCGCCTGCTGGGGAAATAGCGATCGAATGCAGTCCATTTTCGCCGAGGAAAAACAGGAAGGCGGCGGATCCACCAGCATTCTCGCATCCAACATGCGCTGCCATGGGATCGTTGTTGTTTTCGCGGCAGATGATCATCCACGCGTCTATGTCATTCTCGCGCATGGCCGAGGGCAGCAGCGTAGCGATTCTCTCGGCCCGGATGTCGGGCCAGGGATCACCAGAAAAGGGGGCAGGATCGCTCGAACCAACCCCTGACGAACAGCCGGTCCAGAGAATCGGAAGAAGCACTACGACCAGGGGAATGAACGGATAGGATTTGGCGCGCAAAGTGGTGGTCCTGTTAATTGGAACTGGCATAAATATGCATGAATCGAATGATCGAATCTATGCCTTGCCTGAAGCGATCGATTCCAAAATGCTCGTTAGGGGAGTGGATGGCATCCGAATCCAATCCGAATCCCATCAACACGGTGTCCTGGCCCAAGATCCTCTTGAAATCGGCAACGACAGGGATGCTGCCGCCGCACCGGATCATGTAGGGTTTTTCTCCAAAAACGCCTTCCATTGCATCAGAGGCTGCCCTCATCGCAACACTGTCGGTGGGCACCAGTCCACCCTCTCCACCATGCAGATTGGTGAACGTGAGCTTCATGGTATCGGGAAGATATTTCTCGAAATGGGTTTTCAATTTGCCCGTGATTTCATCCGTGGTCTGTCCTGGGACCAGCCGGCAAGAAATCTTGACGCTGGCGCGGGCGGGAAGAACGGTTTTTGCACCCTCGCCCGTGAATCCCCCCCAGATCCCGTTACAGTCCAGCGTCGGGCGTGCGGTGGTGCCTTCAAGCGCAGTGTATCCCGCCTCCGTTTTGGATCGTGACGCTCCGACCTCGGCTACCCATTCATCGGCGTTGAACGGCAGGCTTGCGAAGGTCGCCCGCTCTTCGTCGGTCAACTCAATCACGTTGTCATAAAAGCCGTCGATGGTAACCCGGTGATTTTCGTCGTGCAGGTCCGCAATCATCTTCGCAAGAGCATTGATCGGATTTTCTATCGCGCCTCCGTACACACCCGAGTGGAGGTCTATTTTTGGGCCTTGTAACGTAATCTCAACGTACGCAAGTCCTCGCAGCCCGTAGGTGATCGAGGGCACTCCGTTTCCGAACAGGGCCGTATCCGAGACAACGGCTACATCGGCAGACAGCAGCTCACGGTTCGCCTCCATGAATGGGGGCAGATGAGAAGAACCGATTTCTTCCTCGCCTTCGAAGATGTATTTGACGTTCAAGGGCAAGTGACCGGCTGTCTTGAAATAGGACTCGGCCGCCTTGACGTGCATGAAGAGCTGGCCCTTGTCGTCGCACGATCCTCTCGCATACAGATTACCGTTCTTCACCACGGGTTCAAATGGAGCAGAATCCCACAGGTCCAACGGGTCCGGAGGTTGAACATCATAGTGTCCATAAACGAGGATGGTTGGAAGGGAAGGATCGATCAACTGCTCTCCATACACAATCGGATGACCATCGGTCTCCATGATGTCGACTCGCTCAACACCGAGGTTCTTCAGGTGGTCTGCTAACCAGGATGCAGCTGTCCGGATATCCGCGGCGTGCTCAGGATCTGTACTCACAGATGGGATTCGAAGGAAATCTTTGAGTTCATTGACGAAACGATCGAAGTGTGTTTCGGTGTACGAGAGGGCCTTTTCCATCGTGGAAGCGAGAAATGAAGTGGTAAAATTGTGGATGCGCAATGTAGTTCGCCCCGCCTCCAGAATCATAGCTAAAAGTGGGACTCGGCTTACAGTTCCGATTCATCCCGCCACCTTTTCAGGCGCCAGGAGGAGAGGGAATCTATCCTCACCAGATGAAAATTTACGTTTCCGTCGGTACGAAAAACGTCTCCCTGTTCGAGGGTCACCGTGAGGTTGAAAGAGCGTACGATCCGACTCTGGAGCAGGGGCACGAGTTCATCGCTGGTGATGATCTGATTCCACTGAAGGCGGATACCTGAGGAATTATGGAACAGGCGACGGGTTGTTTCGAGGTCCTGTGCGAAGCCCCATTCACGATCCACCTGTGCGTCAAAATCGTGCCACACGAAGATGAAAGCAGAATCCAGAAGGGGCTCGTAGAGTGAAAGATCTCTCAGTTCGTAGGCGTTTCGGAAGTTGGCAAAGAAGCCTTCTATGGTTGTCGGATCACCGAGCAGATCGCCGAATGGATTGCCATCTTCCAGAGCAGGTGCGAACGGATTGCATCCGGCGCACAGGACGCAAACGATAAAACGAAACCCTATTGAAAAAGAGCGGAGCATGTCACAATATCGTGACTACCCGGAGGAGCGTGCCACCTATTTCGTGAACTCTGCCTTCAGGTCGCTCCAGGACTGTTCATTTCCCAATTCCTGGTCAGTCCAATCCAGGAGAGCCCACAGTCCATCGGTACCCTGCTTGATGACCCACTGCATCCGACCCTGAACCTGCGTAGGCACTTCGGCTCTGCGGTGGTTGATGGTCAGTACATACGTGGCGTCAAAGACAAATTCGTCCGCGCCAAGGAGCGTCAAGGTTTGATCGTTCAGCTGGAGGTTATGTCCGGTGTTCAGAGCTGCGGCAGCGGTTAGAGCCGTAAAGTACTGTTCCTCCTGGGCCCGCGACCATGAGAAAAAAACGGATTCACGCGCGAGTGCTGAAGCGGTTGGACGAAAGACGAAATCGTCAGCGAGTGATCTTCTGTAATTGAATGTGTTGAGCTCTGACACCGCATTTTGAACGTTTTCGATGACTTGCTCGGGCGTATCAGGTTGAACGTAGGAGCCGGAATTCTCCAGGGGTGTCTCCGGATCTCTCGTCGAAAAGAGAGAACATCCTGCCAGCAACACTGCCACTGCAGAAAGAGAAAGAATGGCCCTGCTACGTATCATGAT
Source organism: uncultured Bacteroidota bacterium (assembly GCA_937893205.1). GTDB lineage: Bacteria > Bacteroidota > Rhodothermia > Rhodothermales > UBA10348 > CALBJU01. The sequence goes on along the minus strand of CALBJU010000199.1, from coordinate 7,617 downwards.
TTACAACCATTGGGCAGGATGGAGAGTGGAATGCTCTAATCCACCTCATAAATATATTGATTTATTCCGCTACTGGGCGACGAGAAAGGGTTCAAGAGCTTCGTCGACACTGCGACTTCCCTCTACCCATGAGCATATCGTTTGCATCACGCGGTCGAGAAGAACATCCGGGCATGAAGCACCGGCCGTCAGCAAGATGTTAATTGGCGTAATCTCGGGGAGCCAGTCCCGTGTTTGAACTACTTTTTTCTGTGTCAGATCAAAGTGTTCGATGAGATCTTTCTCGAGCAGGCTCTCGTCTCCACTGATGAAGTAGGTGGACATCCGTTCCTCACACAACTCCACCAAGTGGCTGGTGTTAGACGAATTTGCACCTCCGACAACAATGGCCAGGTCAGCACCGTGCTCAATGAGCGCTCGTGTAGCATCCTGGTTTTCGTTGGTTGCGTAGCACAAGGTGTCGCTGTTGTCCGAAAAATGCTCGATTCCATCCTCTCCAAATCGGTCCTGCAGTGCGCGCTTTAGCAGTTCGGCAATTTCTGTGGTTTCAGTCGCCAGCATTGTGGTCTGATTCACCACGCCGAGACGAACAAGGTCTCTGGAGGGCTCAAACCCCTCGCTGTACCGGTCTTCAAAGTGTTCGAAGAAATACTCGCGGTCCACATCGCCGCGAATAACGTTGGCCAATTTGGAGGCTTCTTCAAGATCTCGAATGACGACGACGGGCGCTTTCGATTTGGCGTGGGAGAATGTCGCCCGCGTCTCCTCATGATATCGTTTTCCGTGTACGACGACGGTGTAATTCTTTGATCCTATGCTCTCGGATCGGGTCCAGACCTTTTCGACGAATGGACAGGTTGTATTGAAAGCCGCCACGTCTACTCCGATGTCCGAGAGGCGTTGCTCGGTTTCCAAGGTCGTTCCGAATGCGGGAATGATGACGATATCGTCGGCATCAAGCTCATCGAAGGGAATGAGCTGCTCTCCACTTGTCGTTCGAAGAAAACGGACGCCGCGCTCTTTGAGGTCTTCGTTTACGTGGGGATTGTGGATCATTTCCGACAGCAGAAAAACCCGCCTGCCGTTGGCAGTTTCCAGGGCCTGGTAGGCGATCTCGATGGCATTCTCGACGCCGTAGCAAAATCCAAAATGCCTCGCCAACTTGAAGCGGACTCGTCCAAAATCCAGAATGGAAGGAGAGAGGTCCTTCTTGCGTGGATCCTGAACGCGACGAGCCTCCTTGACCGTGGAAACTATCGGGCTGCGATAAAACGTTGGAACGTCGAAACGGCGAGCCATGGGTTGAGCATTCTTCTGAAATGATTCGGGGCCGTATTACGCCCTCGATCCAGCCGTGTTCAAGTACAACTGGCGATGGGTGGTGGAGATTGCTTAGAGTCTGCGTTCGATTCGCGGTTGGATATCCTTCTGCCAGGCCGCAAATCGGTTTTCGAACACAGCTTTTCTGGCTTCGCGCATCAACCAAACATAAAACGTCAGATTCTGAACCGACGCGATCTGCAGGCCCAATACCTCACTGGCGATGATGAGATGCCGCAGGTAAGCTTTCGTGAACTGCCTCGATGCATATCCTTCGAGTCCTGGATCGATTTCAGAGAAATCAGACTGCCATTTCTTATTTCTGATGTTGATGATGCCTTGCGTGGTGAAGAGCATCCCGTTTCGCCCATTCCTGGTTGGCATGACGCAGTCGAACATGTCGATGCCGCGAGACACGTTTTCAACAAGATTGGCTGGCGTGCCGACTCCCATCAGATAACGGGGCTTATCGGTAGGCAAAATCTCAGTCACAACGTCGACCATCGCGTACATGTCCTCCGCAGGTTCTCCTACAGAGAGGCCACCGATCGCGTATCCGGGGAAATCCAGTTCGACGAGTTGTGTTGCGGATTGGCGTCGAACTTCCGGATATACGACGCCCTGAACGATTCCAAACAGAGCTTGAGCGTGAGAATAGTGGCTCTGGGTCTCATGAAATCGTTTTTTGCAGCGTTCGGCCCATCGCACCGTCAGTTCATTCGACTCAATCGCATAAGCTTGGGTTGCATCGCCCGGCGGGCACTCATCGAGCACCATCATGATATCCGACCCGATGGACCGCTGGATGTCGATCACGGATTCCGGGGTGAACATGTGATACGAACCGTCAATGTGGGATTGAAACCGGGCTCCCTCTTCCGTCAGCTTTCTTCGCTTCGAGAGCGAGAATACTTGATAGCCGCCCGAATCGGTCAGGATGGGCCGATCCCAATTCATGAACGAGTGAAGTCCGCCTGCGGCCTCCATTACATCAGTGCCGGGGCGCAAATACAGGTGATACGTATTCCCCAGGATGACATCGGCGTTGATGTCTGATACCAGTTCTCTCGGCCAGACGGCCTTCACACTGCCAACAGTCCCCACGGGCATGAAAACGGGGGTCTCAATGATTCCGTGATCCGTAATGATGCGACCGGCCCGCGCACCCGACGGGTCTGTGTGTTCGAGAATGAACTCCATGCCAGCCGCTACTTGTTGATTCTCGCCGAATCGGCGGGTTGCACCAGCTGATTTTCACGCTCCTGCAGGCGAGCTTCCCAGAGAAGGAGCTCTCTTTCTCGCTCAGTAATCTGTTGGAACGACTCTGAAATGGCCTGCTCCCGAACTTCGAAAGGTGCCGATTCGATGCTGCCTCGTTCTTCAAAATACCGGCGAAACAGCCAGTTGTGTTTAGCGGCTTCCATCAGCTCGGCCATTCGAAACGCCCCCAGTTCGCCCCACACAACGGCGTTTTCGGCCGTCTGAGAGACCGCTTTCAGATCACCGGCTATGGCTTGAAGAGAATCTGTGGTTGCGAGCAAAGCCTCGTACACTGCGGGATCGTTCAGAAAACGAGCTAGGGTGCCATTGCCAGAGTCCGCTTTGGCCAGAATACGCTGGATGCCCGCTGTCGCCTCGCCCGCTAGATCAACAAGAAGCTCAGCGTTGGCTTCCGCAGAATTGGCCAGACTATTCAAAATTCTTCTCGTCTCGTTTGTTGTGGACACCATTTCCACATAGAGCGTGGAGTCGTAGACGATGCGCCCTAGCGTACCCTCACCTCGCTGCACATCGATCATTATCGTTTCAAACGCGATGGCCGCCTTTTCAAACGTTTGTACCGATGCAAGAGCTCGATCTGTTATTTCGAAAAGGTCGAACGGATCCTCACCAGGTAGAAAATCATCGGCTTCTGCGGGAGCATCAATTTCATCGGGATTGACCAGCACGATGAGCTGTTCTCCTACGAGGCCGTCACTCTTGATATGAGCCTTGGTGTTTTTACGAATGAGGTGACTTGCCCGCGTGGTGATGGACATCGTGACCACAATTTGGGCACCGGGTTGCGCGGGTAGCTGAACATCCTGCACACGCCCGACATTGATTCCCTGGAACTGTACCGAGGCGCCCTTCTGGAGACCCGCGACTTGCGTAAAGCGCGACTTCACTTCGATGGTGTCGCTGAAGAGGAAGGTCCGATTTCCGATGGTAAACAGCGCGACGATAAAGAGGATCGCTGCTGATACGATAATTAGACCCAATCGTGCAGATCGATTCATAGGTCGCTTTTAAGGTCGATGAGCATTTCCGGTGTCGCCTGTGGGTCGGATGGAATAATACGGTTCAAAGTGATTTCGCAGGGGCGATTCAGTTTCCAAAAAAGGTAGCGATCGCGGCGTGATTGTACCGCCGGACCTCATCAAGGCTTCCAGACGTTAAAAATCGGCCCTCATGCAAGAAATGTATGCTGTCGGCAATAATCTCAGCGCAGAGCAGGTCGTGCGTGATCGTAACGGAGGTTACTCCTTTTTCCTCGCGAAGTTTGACGATCAGTTCCGAAACGCTTCGTACCGATACTGGATCGAGCCCGGTCGTCGGTTCATCATACAGCAGAATTTCGGGTTCCATGATAATGGCCCGCGCCAGAGCGATCCGCTTTTTCTGGCCGCCCGAAAGTTGGGCGGGAAACTCATCTCGCTTTTCGGGCAGCCCCACCCATGACAGCGTTTCCATTATCCGTTCCGCGCGTTCTGATTCAGAATCGGAGGAGTGTCGCTCGAGGAAAAAATCAAGATTTTCGTATACGGTCATGGAATCGAACAGTGCACCAGACTGAAACAGATATCCGATCGTCAGGCGCACGGTGTCAAGTTCATCGCCAACCAGTTGGTCCACCCGTTTTCCGTTGACGATGATCTGTCCTTTGTCTGGATTCAGCAAACCGACGATGTGTTTGATGAGCACACTTTTACCCGAACCGGATCCGCCCATGACTACCGCAGACGTATCGTTTTCGACCAGGAGATCAACCCCTTTGAGCACTTCATTCGAGCCGAATGATTTGTATACGTCGCGCAGTTCTATTACGGGAGCTTCGGTCACGATCCGACATCTCCAAAAATGAGGAGAGATAAGCGCACGATCACCACGTCTGCGAGTAGAATCAGAAGGGAAGATCCTACGACAGCACGCATCGCCGCCTGGCCGACCTCCCGAGTCCCTCCACGCACGTGAAACCCGAGGTAGCAGCTGACTATGGCCACGATGAAGCCAAATATCGCCGTTTTTCCGGTGTCGATGATGACGTCACTGAATCGAAGAGATTCGAAGGCCGTCGAGATAAAAATCCGATAATCGATCCCGGAGGCGATAAGGGACTCTATGTAGCCCCCAAACATCGCTATGCTGTCGGTCCAGAGCGTCAGAATGGGAAACATGATCATGCAGGCCAGGACGCGTGTGACGACCAGGAAATGAAATGGCTTGAGGGCGGCGACTTCGAGTGCGTCAATCTGCTCGGTTACTCGCATTGAGCCTATTTCGGCACCGATTCCGGCGCCAAGCCTTCCAGCGAGAACGAGAGCTGTGATCACGGGGCCAATTTCCTTGACGATGGACAGGGCCAGCATACTGGGAAGAACGGCTTCTGCGCCAAAGCGAATCAGCGTGCCCCGGCTCTGCATCGCCATTACGATACCGATCGACAGCCCTGTCACACTGGTCAGGAGGAAGCTTTTCGAGCCCACTTCATCCATCTGTCGAAGCAACTCCCGGCCCTCAAACGGCCGACGCCAGAAGCGATTGAAGAAGCGCATCATGAATCGGACCAGATCGCCGAAGTCAGATAAAAAGTCTTTTACAGGTGTCGTCGACATCGGCGTCAGTTGGGAGGATTACTCTTCATCCAGTTCTCGTGCTTCGATCGTCTCGGATACGCTCGATACGGTGATCTCGGATCCAAGATACCGGGACAAGAGCTCCGGTTTTCTGTGTTTTCGTTCATGCAGAAGACTAATGATTGCTCCCATGGTAAGGATCAGTCCGGAGAAGTAGGCCCAGAAAACTATGACAATAATCAGAACGAATGTATCGCCGAGTTCAGCCAGACCGCTTTGTCTGAAGCTGGCAAAACCAGCTGCGTAGGCTGTGAACACGATCTTTCCGATTTCCCAGATAACACCAGTGAAGATGGCGCCAAACAGGGCACTTCTCCAGGGTGGACGTGGAAGCGGAGTAAACCAGAGCAGCTGAAAGAACATTGCTGTGCTGAGAAAAAGCGGGAGAATGAGTCCAAAAGTGTCCAGCGCACCCTGCCAACCCTCCTGAAGCCAGACATAGTCGAGGCCAAATTCTTGCAGCTTTTCTATCGAGTTTTCATTCAGCGTCTCGCGCGCCAGAGTGATCACCGTGGACGCGACAAATAACAGGCCGACCTGGACAGCCATCCGAAAATCGAAAGCGTAGCCGAGCAAGAAAGAGCGGTGCGTATGCCATTCATCTTGGAACACGTTTGCGAGAACCGTGCGAAGTGTGGTGAACAACGTGACAGAGGTCACCGTCAATCCAGCCACTGCAATCCAGGTAAGCGTGGCACTCGCCGATTGAAGCTGACCCAAAAACGAGATGATCTGATCCGATTGGTAGGCGGGAAGAAGGTCCCGGATCAGTCCCGCAACTCTTTCATAGGGTTCTGGCTGTCGAAGAATATTTCCCGCCAGGCCGGTTGCGAGGAGAATTAGGGGAACGAGTGTGATCAGGACCTTGAATCCGATCGCCTGAGCCCAGACAAACACATCTCGGTGATACACCTCGTGTGCCAATGCGCGGGCATAGTAGCGGGGAAGGGCCAGAATTCGGACCAGTTTGCGCCTGATATCCATACGAATAACTTACTTCTCGCCTCCATTGGATGAAAGCAATTGTTATAGCGGCCCCTTCAATGCCCAAAAAAGGATCGTGTGGTTAAAATGGCCGGACAAACGGGACAGGGTCTCGTGCGGTATACTGTCGAGGGCTTCGCGCGACTACAGCACTGCGGCACCGCCGCCATACCACACTACCGCACTTACCTTGTCACTCAATTTTGAATCCCCATGGCTAAAAGTATCATCTCAGTCGTCGCCGGTTACGCTACGTGGACCATTGTTTTCTTGGGGGGCAGTGCGGGGATCCGGGCCGCGTTTTCCAGCACGCACATGGAGGATGGGTCTGTTTCGGATCTTTTAACTCTGTTAACCTATCTCGCTGTAAGCATACTGGCTTCCGGTTTGGCCGGGTACGTCGGAGCGCGCCTTTCTCCCGGAAAGATCAAACGGGATATCTACATACTCTGTGCTCTGCTGCTGGCCACGGGAATTCCCGTTCAGCTCAGCGCTTGGAGCTTGCTGCCCCCGTGGTACAACATTGCTTTTCTGCTGCAGCTGGCGCCCATGACCATTGTCGGGTCAAAACGAGTGGTTGCCGACTGACGGAGCCGAGGAACTTGATGGAACAGAAAGGGGCGCGCGGCAAAAGCCGCGCGCCCCTTCAAGATTCTAATTTGATCTGACTCAGGCTGTAGCCTTATCGGGTTCGAAGATGGGTTCTGCTTTATGCTCCACAGTATCCCGCGTGATGATGCAGCGTGCAATGTTGTTCTTCGAGTGGATATCGAACATGATTTCCAGCATCGTGTCTTCCATCACCGCTCGCAGTCCACGTGCACCCGTACCCAGGCCTTTGGCTTTCGCCACGATGGCATGAATAGCGTCTTCTCTGAACTGAAGATCGATTCCGTCCATCGCGAACAGTTTTTTATACTGTTTCAGGAGCGCATTTTTGGGCTCGAGCAAGATGCTGTGCATCGCCTCCTCGGACAGATGATCAAGGGCAGAGATCACGGGCAAACGACCAATCAGTTCTGGAATAAGTCCGAACCGAAGCAAATCATCGGGCTCAACATGTTGGAAGATGGTCGGATCGAATTTGTCCAACTTGTGGACCGTATCAGCTGTGAACCCGATGGCGTTTGAGGAAACTCGTCGTGCAATCACTTCATCCAGACCGTCGAAAGCGCCACCGCAAATGAACAAGATGTTCGAAGTGTCGATGTTTATCAGACTCTGCTCGGGATGCTTGCGGCCTCCCTTCGGCGGAACACCGGCGACCGTACCCTCAAGAATTTTCAATAATGCCTGCTGAACGCCTTCTCCCGACACGTCACGCGTGATGGATGCGTTCTCCGTTTTCCGGGCAATCTTGTCAATTTCATCGATGTAGATGATTCCCTTTTGCGCTCGTTTCACATCGTAGTCCGCA
>CALBJU010000198.1 GCA_937893205.1 uncultured Bacteroidota bacterium | reverse complement strand
AATCCATTGTGCGAACTCCTTGAAAACTCTCCCCACTACGGGACTATGTATGATAAGTTACGCAGATGTCACTAGTGAGCCGATATATATTAGGTATATACAATAGTATTAATAATTAAATCAAGGTGTATGTGGAAATAGTTAATTATATAAGGAATTGAGATGGATGGTATTCAGTAGAGGCAGGTCATACTGCACCCAATATCAGCGTACCGGAAGTTAGTTTTGAGCGCATGATCACGTCGTTTCGCCTTTTGGCATTCGCCTCTAGCGCCTTTCTGTTTTTCTCCATGGGTTGCTCATCCAGCGAGCCCTCGGGAACAGATGAGAGGCACAGCATCCTTTTCCAGGATGTCAATCGCCTCGTTTATGTCCACTTCCCTGATGGATATGACGAGGCTGATCCAATGCCTGTTCTCCTTGCATTTCACGGAGCGCAGGACTCTGGATTTGGATTCCAGCAGGGAGCACGCCTGGACAGAGAAGCGGACAAACACGGATTCATTGTAGCCTATCCCACGGCATCTGGCAGCAACTGGGCAGAAGGCTGTGATTGTATAAGACCGGACCTGGACGGCGTGGACGATGTTGGTTTCGCGGATCAAACCATCGAGCTGCTCGATGATCTCTATGAGATCGATCGGTCCCGGATTTATGCCGCAGGTTATTCTCAAGGTGGCATGTTCGTCCATCGACTGGCCTGCGAGCGAAGCGAGACGTACGCCGGATTTTTCACGGTGGGATCCCTCTCTGTGCCGCTGTCTCTCAACTGTAATCCTGATTCAGGGGTCGACATCATGATGCTGAACGGCACAAATGACGAATCGGTACCGTTTCGCGGAAGTTCAGAGGGTTCCTATGCACTCAAGGGCGCGCTTGAAACCTACTTTTTGTGGGGGGCCAAGAACGGCTGCGCGAACTTTAGGGACGTGCAAACGATTCGCAACGGTGGTCGGACCACCCAGGTTCATCTCATTGAGTCATGCATGGGAGGATTCAGGGTACGCCTGGACGAGATCGTAAATGGAACCCACGAATGGCCGATCGGAGATATTGACGCGCCGTCACTTCTGACCGAGTTTTTTCGCCTCAACCGATAAGTGGTAGCCAGCTTTCGGCCACCCAGAATCCGAGAAAGGTGCCCACAGCGTAGCCAAGGGAGCCGATCAGGATCGACGGAAGTACCAGATCCTCACGCCCCAGACTCCGGGCGAGTGCGAGCGCGGAAGTGCCCCCTCCGATGTTGGCCTGCGACGCGATGGAAGCCACGACTGAATCTATTTTGAACAAATAGGCGGCCGAATACACGAGCACGCCGTGAACCAGGTAATAGAGGTGAAAATCAGAAGACTTACGCCGAGCCCGCCCAGCCCTGCCATTGCTCCGATATCGGTGTACGCCCCTATAACCGCTAGAAACAGATACACCGCGAACATTCCCATGACCTTCAGTCCGGGAAGCTTCGAAAGCGTTGGAATCTGAGCGAGAATCAAGGCGATTACGGTCAAGATTATTGCTGACGGTACTGCCGGGACCAGCGAAGCGATCTGTTCTGAAAGCCAGACTGCGCCAAAACCAAGTCCCAGGATCACGCCGAGATCTATAGGGTGAATTGATTCGGTATCCTCTTTTTCTCCAGTCGATACGTCCCCAATTATGGATCCAATTTCGCGACCCTTCGGTCGTGGCCAGACGTGAATAAGTGCACGTGGAATCGCAAGGCTGATGATCATCCAGGTCGTGGTGATGATGTTGTCAACGACGATCGATCCGCTGAACAGCACGCTCTCCTCCATGACATTGTAGGTCAGTGCCAGGGAATTGAAGTTGACGCTACCTCCGGTGTAGGTGCCCACGAACATCCCACCAATAGCGTGATAGAGTGGTCCAATCGTCTCGGCGCCGTCGATTACCCACATTCCCACAAAGACACCAATCGCTGTCGCCAGAGACCCAAACAAGAAGAGTAAAACAATCGGCTTTCCGGCCCTGAAAACGTCTTTCAGGTTGACGGCAGAAGGAGCCAGAAAATGGCGAGAGGAGCGATCGTCGAAAAAATGTAGTCGTACGCAGGTACAGGATTTGCAGCAGATGAACCCGTCGGGAGCAGACCCATATTGGCTACGACCGCTGTCACGAGAATCACCAGCAAAGCCGTGCCGAAGTGCTTCAGGACCGTCCTCCGGATGAGTATCTCGGTGACGAAGACGATGGCACTCAGAACACCAATGATATACGCGGACTCTGTCATGATGAAGCTGGTAGGGACCTAAATGAACTCAGTACGTTGAAGCAACCCGGTCTGAATCCGGCGTCGGAGTATCGTCACTGCTCGTCTGAAGACCAAACTTTACCGCTCTCAAAATGCTCACGTTCGACGAAAAGACGAGATACAGTCGTCATCTCTTGCTTCCTGAATTCGGAGAGAACGGTCAGCGCAGGCTGAAGGAATCCTCAGTGCTCGTCGTCGGCGCGGGAGGACTTGGTTCGGGCGCCCTCATGTACATGGCCGCTGCCGGAATCGGAAGAATCGGGATCGTGGAATTTGATACGGTCGACGCCAGCAATCTTCATCGCCAGATATTGTACGGAACCGATGATGTCGGTGCATCCAAACTGTCGGTGGCAAGTCGAAGGTTGCGCGATATCAACCCGCTGATTGACATCGAACTATATGAAGAAAGGCTGACCTCTGAAAATGCGCTGGACCTTATTTCTGATTATGATATTGTCGCAGACGGCACGGATAACTTTGCGACGCGCTATCTGGTGAATGACGCTTGTGTGTTGACCTGCACGCCGAACGTGTTCGCATCCATTTTTAGGTTCGACGGCCAGCTCGCCGTTTTCGGAGCCGAAGACGGACCCTGCTACAGGTGTCTGTTTCCTCAGCCACCACCCGCCGGATCCGTCCCGTCGTGCGCTGAAGGTGGGGTTCTGGGTGTTTTACCAGGTATTCTCGGTACTCTTCAGGCCACCGAAGTCATCAAAATGCTGGCGGGCCTCGGCGAACCGCTGATCGGAAAAATGCTGTTGATTGATGCTCTGACCATGCATTTTCAGACCTTGCGAATTTCGCGCGATGTGGAATGTGCGGTTTGTGGGGAACGTCCAACGATAGATAAATTGATAGACTACGAGTCGTTCTGTTCTGGAATTGAAAGGAGTGATCCAGCAGATCGCTCGCAATCTTTGCCAGACCCACTCGATTCTTCGCCACAGACTTCAACTGAGTCCAATAATTTGCTGTTTTCACCTCAGGTATCTCTCATCGACGTCCACCAACTCAAGGAAATGCGAGAGAGTGGGGAAGACTTCCTACTCCTCGATGTCCGGCAACCAGAAGAACTCTCGGTAGCGGACATCGGTGGCGTATCGGTGCCCATGAATGAGCTTCCGGAGCGCCTGGATGAGGTCGCACCGGACAAGAAGCAGAAAATCGTCGTGATGTGCCGCAGCGGGGTACGATCGGCAAACGTCGCGGCGTGGTTGGGCAAACAGGATTATGAAAATGTGCACAGCCTGGACGGCGGCATTCTTGCCTGGTCACAGCACATCGATTCGACCATCGCCGTTTACTGAGCCTCCACAGCTATTACTCGTCAGTGCTACATGATCCGTTCGATCTGGCTCATTCTACTCTTCCTGATGGTCGCGTCCGCTGCAAATGCTCAGGACCTGGTATTTCTTCAGAGAATTGAGGGTCCTATTCAATTGGATGGCTTTTCCAACGAGCCAGCGTGGGAAAGTATCGACCCCGTCCCCCTCAGCATGTACCAGCCCATATCTGGTGGTACGATGACGGAACGGACCGAGATCAGAATAGGCTACGACGACGACTACCTGTACGTATCCGGGCGCATGTATGACTCGAACGCAGACGGGATCAGGGGCAATACACTCTATAGAGACGGGTATTCTGGTGATGATGTATTGGCGATTGTTCTGGACACGTTTAACGACAACGAGAACGCCCTGTGGTTTTACACTACCCCCAGGGGCGTTCGTATGGACTATGCGGTGTCGCGGGATGCGAATAGCTTTGGCGGAAGTTCGACGCTCGGAAGCGGAGCGGTAAACACCTCCTGGAACACCTTCTGGGATGTGGAAACGGCCCAAAACGACGAAGGGTGGTTTGCGGAAATGAGAATTCCTTATTCGAGCCTCAATTTTCAGGAAAAAGACGGGCGGGTCGTGATGGGTTTGATCACGTACCGACTGATTGCGCGAAAGGGCGAACGTCATATCTACCCATTCATTCCCCCGAACTGGAGCATGGGCTTTGCCAAGCCGTCCCAGGCTCAGAAGGTGGTTTTGCAAAATGTTCGAAGCAAGAAACCAATCTATATCACGCCCTATTTGACAGGTGGCAGCACAGGTCTCAATGTCCTAAACGAGGACGATTCAGCTTACGAGTTTGAAAGTGAGTTTACCCGCCAGGTTGGCCTCGATCTCAAATACGCAATCACCAGCAATCTTACGCTGGACGCGACTATCAATACGGACTTTGCTCAGGTTGAAGCCGACGACCAGCAGGTCAATCTCTCCCGATTTTCGTTGTTTTTCCCAGAAAAAAGACAATTTTTTCAGGAGCGAGCGGGCCTGTTTGATTTTTCGACGGGCCAGCGGGATCGACTCTTTCACAGCCGGCAGATCGGTATAAACGATGGCGAAACGGTCCGCATACTTGCAGGAGGTCGCGTCGTTGGCCGGGTAGGCTCTTGGGATCTGGGTTTTATCGATATGCAAACTGAATCTTCGGGCGACCTACCCGCGGAAAATTTTGGAATCCTGCGTCTTCGCCGGCAGGTGATAAACGACCAATCCTACGCCGGTGGAATGTTCACGAGCCGTCTAGCAGAAGATGGTTCGTACAATGCAGTTTATGGAGTGGATGGGTCGTTCAAGGTCGGAACGGACGATTATCTCGATTTGAAATGGGCTCAGACCTTCGATGACGATATTATCGACTCGACGGGATTTGATTTTACCGGGGCGGCCTACGCTTCAGCTCAGATCGCACGTCGAAACGATATTGGATTATCCTTTCGATCTGGAGTCTCCTATTCGGGTGCCGACTTTAATCCGGGTATTGGATTCGTCCAGCGAAATGACTACACGCAGGTTTCGTGGGACGTGCAGTATGGATGGCTTTCGCCGGAAGAAGCGAAACTGTGGACACACGACGGATCGATGTACGGAAACGTCTATTTCAGAAATGACGACGGTAGTATCGAGTCCGTACGGGCTGGAGCAAGCTGGGACTTCAAATTAAAATCGAGTGCGAGTGCCAGGACCAACGCGAATTTTATCGTAGAAGATCTCACGAGCGAGCTTCAGTTTCCAGATGATATCTCGGTACCTGAAGGCCGATATTCGTTTGTAGAGTGGGAGACCAGTTACAATATGCCCAGTGGCAATCTCTTCAGAGGTCGTTATCAGTTCCAGGTCGGCTCTTTCTACGACGGCTGGAGGTATGAGGCGGGATTGAACCCCACCTGGAATATCAATCGATTTGTTGAATTGGGAGGCAGCTACAAATTTACACACCTGGAATTTCCGGATCGCGATCAGTCCGCTAATATTCACCTTGTGGGAGTGCAAGCCCAGATCGGCTTCAACACTAAAGTGTCGCTGAATTCGTTTGTTCAGTACAACACGTCTGCAAAGGTAGTAGCCTCCAATGCTAGATTTCGCTACAACCTGTCGGAAGGAAACGACCTCTGGCTCGTTTACACTGAAAACCTGAACTCCGATCGGTTCCGTGAAAGTCCGGCACTGCCCCTTTCCAACAACCGAACGTTTCTCCTCAAATACACCTACACATTCATTCGATGAGTCGTTCTATTCTTCCTCTACTTTTAGTGGCGGTTCTGAGTTCAGGATGTGCTCGTTCAGATTCTGACATGGCGACTCTCCAGGATGCTTCCAGCGTTTTGGCCGCTATGAAATCTACGTACGATGGCGAGTGGTACGAAACACTCACCTTCGTCCAGACAACCATCCAGTTCGATCCAACCGGTGGGGTGGATACCACCTCCTGGTTCGAGGGAATTCAGATTCCTGGGAAACTGAGGATCGATATCGGATCTCCGACTTCCGGAAATACGATGATTTTCCGGGAAGACTCCATCTACGTTTTCCGAGATGGACAGCTCGCCAATGCCGCGCCGACCGTCCATCCGCTCCTGCTTCTTGGATTTGATGTGTATGGAATGCCCACGGACGAGGCGCGCGCGAAGCTCGACAGTCTGGGATTCGACCTTGAGAGAATGCACGTCGCGTCGTGGCAGGATCGGACCGCGTACGTGATTGGAACGGACGTCGAAGGTGATCTCGATACTTCTCAATTCTGGATTGACGCAGAGAGACTCGTATTTGTGCGACTCCTGCAGGGGGTTGGCCGCGATGCATCCGTTCAACAAGAGATACTATTCAATGACTATCAACCTTTGGGCGGCGGCTGGATAGCGCCCGAGGTGCGATTCTACGCTGATTCGACAATCACTCTGATTGAAAGATATCACAGCATCGAAATCGGGACAGAATTCGGTGATGGATATTTTGAGCCCCGCTCGTTTCTGGATGCAGACCATTGGTTTGACGAAGAGTTACTTGAAACCGAGCGCTAGTCGAGGTTTTTACGTAGCATTTTCGGCATACCGATTGGAAGGATTGCTCCATCGGTGATCAAGTCCTGCAAATGCGCCCCTTCCAGATTGACGCCCGTCAAATCGGCCCCAGTCAGGATGGTTTCACGCAGATGTGCCTCGACCAGGCAAGCGTTTCTCAGCGTAGCATTGAACAAGATGGCTTCTGGCAGCCGGCAGCGGGTCATGTCTGCTCCGTCCAGGTCGCACCCGGTCAGCGTAGCATAGCTCAGATCCACGCCTATCAGTCGCGCGCCGCGGGCGGTTGCCTGGCTCAGGTCGGCTCCTGTTAGATTGGCTCCTGTCAAATCGGCCTCATTCAAATTGGCACCATCCAGTTCAGCAACAGTCAGGAGGGTGGCCTTCAGGTCTGACCCTTCAAAGTTAATCCCCTGAAGGAAGCGGCCGGTCAGATCATGCGCACTCAAATCGGGCTTGATGTCCGGATTTTCAGTCCGCCACGCATTCCAGGCTTCAATTCCTTGGTCTAATATTTCGATATGGTTTTTATCTGCCACGAGATTTGGCTGGCTTATCAAACAAAACTATAGGAAATCGTCGACATTAGTGCGCGATTCGAACGGGTATCGTGAATTGGTGTGTCTTTCTGCAACAGGATTCATTTATTGTAGGTATAATCCGGGGGTAAGTGAATATTCTACCTTCTTCTACGAAACAGGACCTGGCTGAATTTCCATGGTAATCGTTCTCCTCCTCACAATGGCACTGCTGGCCTACAAACTAGGCGCCTTTGACGAACTCATCGAACACCGTCAGATGTTGTTGATGGATCACGATGTGATGATTGAGATCGACGAGGCCACATGGGAAGATCGCCAGATACACTTCCGAAGGGCCCATCCTGGGCTTGGACAGCGCTCCTACGTATCTCTGGGCCGCAGGCGCTGAGCCTCGATAGTACTCTTAAAAATGTAGGCTAACCTGGCAGCTATATTGCCGTACGATATAGCTCACCAGACATCACCTCTATGTTCTCCAAGAATCTTGTCGCAGCATCCCTTCAACCTGTGGTGCTCACCATATTGAGCCGCAAGGAGGCCTACGGCTACGAAATAATGCAGCGCGCGCTCGACTTGTCTGACGGCCGGTTGAAATGGACCGCAGGGACTCTCTATCCCCTGATGCACCGCCTGGAAGGTCGTGGATTGATTGCGTCTGTCTGGCGTCCATCCGACTCGGGGCCGAGACGCAAATACTACCGCCTCACTACCAAAGGAGCTGCTGTGCTCGAAGCAGACAAGAGGGAATGGCTGGACTTCCATTCCATCCTCATGAACCTCTGGGGATCGGAGCTTTCCGTAGCCTGATGTTCAATCTGAAAACTGCAATATCGACGTGGAGGAGATCCTTCGAGCTCAATCGCGCTTTTCACGCTGAGGATATTGAAGAGCTTGAAAGGCACATTCGGGATCACGTGAAGGCTGCTCTCGCGGATCCAATCGTCAGCCTTCGCTACGAATAGAGCCGGGTACTAGTTCGAAGGCTCGTAACAGTGCTCGTTCTTGGAGAAACAGGGTTGAAGCAATGAATCGGGGCGAGCCATGGCCGCTTGCTCCTCAGCGGAGGCATCTACTATAATATCTCTACACCCTGTGGTGGAGAAGCTTGTGAGGAGAATAAACGCCAATGTCATGGCGAGTCTATGTATGAGGGGTCGTTTCAGGATGATTACCCGATTCTCCGACTCAGTATTGGCGATTTGGGGAAACCCTCACATATATTATAGGCTCATTAAGTGATATATTAACAACGACTTAGTGCGATATTTAATTTCTGGCATTTCTGTATTGATTTGCAGAGGTCGCTAAACGCAAAAATGCCCTAACACGCTGCGATGCAGCGGTTAGGGCGAATGGGCTTAATAAAGCGTGTGGAGCTAAGGAGAGTCGAACTCCTGACCTCTTGAATGCCATTCAAGCGCTCTACCAACTGAGCTATAGCCCCATTCTTGATCAGAATCTCGAGAGCGATACCCTGATCGAGTGCGGAAAATACGGTGCTAGGCGACGCTCAAGCAACACGTAGTCGGTGTAGGTGGCCCCGATCCACAATCAATTCATATCCTATCGGGAGCTGAAAAGCGACGCGAAGGTGCCCAGAAACGCGGTGTACAGGGCCGATCCGATCCACAATCCGGTAACCAGGAAAGAATTTCGGACTCCTGCCTGGAGGGCAAGCATCGTGACGAAAATACCGTTGTGAACCAGGGCTACGACCAGGCCGCCAACAAGAGCCTGGCGGGGTAAGATTAGCAGACCCTCACGCTCTGAGCTTGGAAAGAGACCCAGCATAAATCCGATCAGCGTCTTGACCAGCATATGGAGGCCCCAAGTGTTGTAGACGACATCCATGAGGAAGCCGAAGACAAATCCACCGATGGCACCCCACTGACGCCCTTTTCGGACTCCGAGCCAGGCAACGAAAAGTAGAACTGCATCCGGATATGCTCCCCACAATGTGAGTCGCCCCAGCATCAGCCATTGAAGCAGGAAGATGCCAAGTCCAATCAGAAATGTGCGAACGGGTGCCGGCATGGATTCGTGAGTTGAAGCGCCAATCTACGAAGCACGTATTGATGGCGAAACGGAATATCGAAAGAGGAACCTGCGAAAGGCCCGTGTGTTCGGAAGTGGGCCTTTTCGGAGTGCTCGTCCACCAAATTCATCTTTCCTTTTCTGTCGATGGCAGCGCAAGCAGCAAGAAAATCGAGACGCAACCGAGGATCTCGTTCCCGTCAGGTGCGCAAGCGCGGCGTGATGGTGTTCACCCGAAAGAACTACATTCTTTTGCTGTCTGGGTTGGCGATGAT
>CALBJU010000197.1 GCA_937893205.1 uncultured Bacteroidota bacterium | reverse complement strand
TGAGGTCGACAGGGCCCAGCGCATCGTTCTGGAGCAGAACGGGAGCATCCCCGTGATGTGGGGAACGGGACATCCTGTCGGGTACTGGGCGCACGACAGCGGACCGGGATTGAGCGGAGGCCGATTGGGACGTGAGCTGACCATCAGTCCCACACAAGTATTAAAAGTCGGAATGACTTTCGCCTTCGACGGTTTTCACTCGTGGCAGCTCTCCGATTCGACGATAAAGACGATATCCGTGGAAGAAATGGCCGTAATTACCGATAATGGCGCTGAGTGGCTCACTCCGCCCCAGGAAGATCTGATTCTGATTCATTCGAACTGAGCCTTCCATGGAACGCAAAGATCTGTACGACGAAGCCACATTTGAAGTTATGTGCAGCAGAATCGACAATCTGACCGATAACACTCAGCCGGAATGGGGATCCATGACGGTTGCGCAAATGCTGGCGCACTGTGCCGAAGTGCAAGACGTCGCGAATGGTAAGGATCTGAAGGGTACACCGTTCATATTCAAGTTGATGAGTGGGATGATCAAGAAAATGGTAATCTCAGACAAGCCATATCCAAAAAACAGCCGCACGCACGCTCAGTACGTCATGACTGAGCCCGAGGACTTTGATCGCCAAAAAGATCGCCTCCTTCATTCTCTGAAATTCATGCGCGTCCTCGGACGCAAGGAAAGTCAGCACCCCCTCTTCGGAAAATGGACTGCTGAAGAAAAAAGCTGGGCGATGTACAAGCACCTGGACCACCATCTGACTCAATTCGGTGTCTGAATCTCTTCTCGCCATAGACCTTGGCCTGCGAACCGGATTGGCCCTTTTTGATGGCGACGGTCGACTCATCTGGTACCGATCGCGAAACTACGGCAGCCGTGCACGCCTTCGAAAAGCGGCGTTTTCCGTACTGAACGATGCCAACGGTGTTCAGGTGGTAGCTATCGAAGGGGGCGGCGATATTGCCACACCATGGATCAGTGAGATAGAACGTCGCGGCCTCAGATTGCTTCAGATAAATGCAGAACGTTGGCGCCGTGATCTGCTTCTGAGTCGTCACCGACGGCCGGGGGGCGACGCAAAAAAGCACGCTATCTCGCTCGCTCGAAAGATTATCGCGTGGTCCGACGCAAAACGACCAACCTCACTGCGCCATGACGCCGCCGAAGCGATTTGTATCGGCCTCTGGGCGGCCAGACAACTTGGGTGGCTCAGGCGTTATCCCGATATTGTAGAAGTGTGAAACCCTCGTGATCCGTTGCTTTAAAATGGAGTTAGGGCTAACATGCGCGCCCGCCGGATCTTGAACGAGTACACTTCGTGCAATTCCGGTTGATCTACCTGCCTCGGTGGCGGAATTGGTAGACGCATGCGACTCAAAATCGTATGTCCGTAAGGACGTGCGGGTTCGATTCCCGCCCGAGGTACAATATTGGCATATGCCGGCTGG
>CALBJU010000196.1 GCA_937893205.1 uncultured Bacteroidota bacterium | reverse complement strand
GACAAATTTCAGCAGACCTTGCTCCATACCGGTCAGCACTATGACGCCAACATGAGTGCGGTATTTTTTGATGAGTTGGACATCCCTGCACCCACACACAATCTCGAAGTCGGATCCGGTTCACATGCTGCGCAGACAGGAGCCATGATGATGGGATTGGAATCGTTCCTGGGCAGCCACTCTCGGCCCGACTGGGTTCTGGTCTACGGGGACACAAACAGCACGATCGCGGCTGCCATTGTAGCCTCAAAAATGGACCTTCCAGTGGCCCACGTGGAAGCGGGACTTCGGTCCTTCAATCTGCGTATGCCGGAGGAAATCAACCGAATTGTGACTGATCGTCTGTCAACGTTGTTGTTCTGTCCCACGCAGACAGCGGTAGATCACCTTGACAGAGAGGGGATGCAGCATGGCATTCACCTGACTGGAGATGTCATGCTGGATGCAACCAGGACGTACTCTCGCCGCGCTGCGGAAAGAGTATCTCTCAAATCCCTTACTAAACTCGAAAAGGATACTTTCTATCTCGGTACTATTCACAGGGCGGAAAACACGGACAATCCCGCGCGTTTGGCCTCAATACTGCAGGCTTTTTCCGATCTCGAAGCCCCCATCGTTCTCCCGCTTCACCCGCGTACACGTTCAAAATTGGATCTTTCGTCAATCGGGACAAGCATTCAACTAATCGAGCCGGTTTCGTACCTGTCGATGCTGACACTGATTTCTTCGTCAATAAAAGTGTTGACCGATTCGGGTGGTTTACAGAAAGAAGCGATATGGCTCGGGAAGCCGTGTGTGACCCTGCGTGATGAAACTGAGTGGACCGAGACGCTCGCCGGTGGCTGGAATCAAGTCACGGGAGCTGACTCGGATGCGATTCTGTCCGCGGTGAAGGCAAATCCAGAAGGCGAGGCTCCTCAGTTTGGAGAAGCACCCGAAGGAAGCGCATCGTCTGAGATCGTACAGCTGTTGTCCGGATGAGCGCTGCGCGTCACATACTGATGGTTCTGGATCACAAGTTTCCACCCGATATAAGGGTCGAAAACGAAGCAAGAACTCTTAAAAAAGCAGGATATGATGTAACCGTTCTCGCAATCGGGCCAGATTCCAGGAAGAAGAATGATGTATTTGAAGGAGGCCGGATTGTTCGAGATCGGATCTGGGGACAGGTTAGAAATAAGATGCGAGGACTGGCAGGTTCGGTAGGTCTGCTGGACCTGTATCTGCTCCGTCGATTGACCGCGCTGCATCGCGAGCGGCCGATTGACGCCATTCATGCTCACGATCTGTACCTGTTCGGTGCGTGTATCCGGGCTGGGAGAAAGCTGGATATACCAGTCGTTGGAGATATGCACGAGAACTGGGTGGCAGCCCTGAAGCACTACAAGTGGAGCACTTCGTTTCCCGGAAAACTCGTCGTGAACATTCAGAGATGGGATAAACTGGAGCTCGAATGGTCCCTGGCAGTGGACCATCTAATCGTGGTAATTGAGGAAATGGCTGAGCGAATTCACCAGAGGGGGGTCCCTCACGAGCAGATAACCGTCGTTCCAAATACCGTTCACCTGGGCGAATTTGCGTCGTGGCCCCTCGAGCAAATGGAACAGTATCGCGCCGAGCGACCGAGGATACTCTACACGGGAGGAATGGATCGTCACCGCGGACTTGAAGACCCCATTCGGGCTATGCCACGGGTTCTTGAGTCAATACCGGATGCGGAGCTAATCCTCGTGGGGGATGGATCTGTTCGCGGAGAACTGGAATCGTTAGCGGGTTCGTTGGGACTGGGAGATCATGTTCGATTCGAAGGCTGGCAGGAGCAGCCTCGGGTGAAGAGTTTCATGGCAATGGCGGATATCGGGCTTATTCCCCACAAAAAAATTGCACAAAACGATCATGGCATACCGCATAAGCTTTTTCACTATATGCACATGCGGCTTCCCTGTATGGTCTCAAATTGCCGAGCACTTGAACGCATTGTGTCGGAAACCAATTGCGGGCGAGTATACACTTCAGGATCGTCTGACGAATTGGCGTCTGGGCTGATCACATTACTCGGCGATGCAGGAGAACGATCGAGGATGGGAGAAGCGGGATTCACCGCCGTTCGAGATCGGTACAACTGGGATGCGACGGCTGGCGGTCTTGTAACAGCCTACCAGCAAATATTCAGCTCCGATAGGTGATCAGGAGAGAGCCTCGTATAGGTGAGCCGCAATTCTGTCGGAGGCTTTACCATCCCACAGATCAGGAATGCTGCCTTTCTTCCAGGCCCCTGAGAGTGCGCTCTTGCCTGCAGCCAAGATTTGCTCTACATCCAGTGGAAGTAGCTCGTTCGTTCCTTGTTCGATCGTGATGGGCCGTTCCGTGTTCGGGCGGATCGTGATACATGGTTTTTTTAACGCAGTCGTTTCTTCCTGAATCCCACCGCTGTCGGTGACGATGAGCGCGGCATGCATCATGAGGCACAGAAATTCCAGATACCCAATCGGCTCTGTGAGTTGCACGGAAGGATGTTTTTTTAGTGAGCGACCCGTCGCAGTATCATCCAAACGAGCTGCGGTACGAGGGTGTATCGGGAAAACAACGGGTCCCAACTCAGCCAGCCGTAGGAGGCTTTCGGCAAACAGGGACAGGTTTTCGGGATCGTCAACGAGGGCAGGGCGGTGGGCTGTAATCAGGAAATATTTGTTGTCCTCGAGGCCTCTACTCTCGTGCTCTCTGGTGTCAGCGGCTGTTTTCTCAAAACGTCTGAGTGAATCAATCATCACATTTCCCGCCAATAAAATACTGGACGCGGAGTGCCCCTCGGCAAGCAGGTGTTTCACCCCTGAAGGTTCACTGACGTAGAGGTAGTCCGAAATGCTATCGGTGACGATGCGGTTGATCTCCTCGGGCATACTCCGGTCGAAGGATCGCAGTCCGGCTTCTACATGGACAAGAGGAATATGCAATTTTCGCGCAGTCAGGGCGGCTGCCACGGTAGAATTTACATCCCCCACTACCAGCACAACGTCAGGCTTTTGATCGATGAACACCTTTTCAATCTCCATCATCACCTTGGCCGTCTGCTCAGCATGACTCCCGGATCCGACGCCGAGAAACATGTCGGGGACGGGCATCCCTAACTGGCGAAAAAATATATCACTCATCCGGGCGTCGTAGTGCTGGCCGGTGTGGATGAGAAGATTCTTGAAATGGCCAGATGCGACGAATGCTTTCTCCAGTGCTGCGATCTTTATGAAATTGGGCCTTGCACCGGCGATAAGGGCTGTATTGATCATCAAGTGTTAAAAAAATAAACCGATTTACTCATGACCAATAGTATAGCCACCGTGCCCCTCAACTGAACAGGAATCTTTGACAACCGAGCAAGTCAAGTCTATATTCAAGGTTA
>CALBJU010000195.1 GCA_937893205.1 uncultured Bacteroidota bacterium | reverse complement strand
ATATTTGGAACGCACCAGATTCGTTATCGCGGTCTGATTGCCAACCTCGGCGCCAGGCTCGAATACTGGTCTCCCGGAAAATATGTGGATGACCTGATCGATAACGCGCAGGCACCCATTCT
This sequence comes from uncultured Bacteroidota bacterium, assembly GCA_937893205.1. Classification (GTDB taxonomy): domain Bacteria; phylum Bacteroidota; class Rhodothermia; order Rhodothermales; family UBA10348; genus CALBJU01. Next base: position 3,339 of record CALBJU010000195.1, on the reverse strand, counting down.
GGAAGGTGTCCGCAAAAATTATAAGGACGACACCATAAAAATATTTGGACTTCGGACCAAGTTCCGGCTGCTTCCAAAGATCAGGGTCTCCTTTCCCATCACCGAAAACCGGGTGATGTTTTTCAATTACGGGCACTCGACCAAGCTACCGCATCCAACATTCGTGTATACTGGGCTGGACCCGTTTTTTCAGGATCGCTCATTCTTCTCAGATCTTGGAAATCCAAACCTCGACCCCGAGGTGGACATCTCTTACGAACTGGGTCTGCGCACGCAGTTCTCCAGCAACGACGTACTGAGTGTGACTGCATTCTGGCGTGATAAATTCGATTTCATCACTGTGGAAAATGTGGTTGTGCCCGATCCCACTGGACGTGAAGTATCGCGCGCGTTTCGCATCAATGGAGATTTCGCCCGTATTCGGGGCATTGAAGCCAGTTATCTAAAGCGCGTAGGCGACTGGTTTTCGGGCCGCATATCGGCATCGTTTTCGAAAGCAACTGGCCTATCATCCACGAACAACGATGCACTGGCAGATTTCCTCGCTAACGGCGACATCGACAACACGTTCGAGACACCTCTTGCTTGGGACCGCCCGTTTGACCTGAAAACGAGTGTGACATTGAAGCGCGATCGACCCAGTCCGCTCTTCGGTATCCCTGGACTGAACCATTTATCCCTCTTCCTCTCCTCCACCATCCGGAGCGGCCAACGCTACACGCCCGCTGAGTTCAGAGGCAATCAGGTCAATCCGTTCAGTGGTGAGCAGGATTGGCGGCCAGTCTACGAAACAGTCTCCAACCCAGCGAAACGTTTTTCTGAGATCGGCGCGACATGGTGGTGGTTTGATATGAGTCTTCAGAAAAACATTGCGGTCTCCTCTACCAGCGTAAAACTGACGCTTGAGATCACCAATCTGTTCAATCAGAAGAACAGCGTTATCATTAATCCTGTAACAGGAAGGGGATATCCGGACGTGGATCCGTCCAAAACCGACTTTACGACACTGCGGGGCAATTCGGAGTATGATGTTGTCTCGGGTACGCGAGATCCTCGCTTCGACGATCCCAATTCTTCCGGTCTGCCACCCTTCAATCCTGCCCGCTTCCTTCCGGGAAGGCACATCATTTTTGGGGCGTCATTCAGATTTTGATTTTTAGGCGCTCCTCCATACTACCCATTCTCGCTATAGTGGCACTGTCTTTCGCCACCGGAGAGGCCAGTGCGCAACTTCTTCCTTCGCTTGGCGGAGAAAGGGCGGGTACATCTGGATTTCAGTTCTTGAAGATTCCCGTAGATGCCCGCTCAGCAGCTCTCGGGGAGTCGGTCGTTGCGTCAGCTTTTGATGTCTCCTCCCTGTTCTGGAATCCTGCTCTGGCTTCACATTTACCCGGACTTCAGGTAGGATTTTATCATACGGCGTATTTCGTGGATGTAAACCTCGAATTCGCAGGTGTCACCTATCACCTACCCGGGACTAACATCACCATCGGCGCCAGTCTACAGACACTGAACTCGGGTGAAATGAACGTCACAACGGAGTTTCAGCCGTTTGGAACAGGTGAAACGTTCCGATTGATCGATACCGCAGCAGGACTGACCATCTCCCAGCAACTCTCCGATCTCTTCAGCTATGGAATCACCACCAAGTACATCCGGGAAAGTGTCGCTGGGATTTCGACGTCAACTCTAGCCTTCGACATGGGCATTTTTTATGCGATTGGTACTACGGGGGCTCGGATGGGGGTAGCGGTTCGCAATTTCGGACTCGATGGGACACCAGAAGGAGAAATAGAACGGACCGTGATTGATGACAATCCTATTCGAATTGAGTCAGATTTCGAGTCGATGACACCACCGACAACCTTCCACATGGCGTTCGCCTACGAAATGTTGAAGTCCTCCGACACGAATTCAGTTACTCTGAATTCTCAGCTGAACAATCCAAACGATAATGCCGAAAACTGGAGCTTTGGAGTCGAATACGACTGGCAAAACACTTTATTTCTCAGAACGGGATACCGCTTCGGCATTGAGGAGTCTACCATCCCCAGTTTTGGTGTCGGACTGAACCTGCCGCTTTCGGGAGCCGGTTTTAAGTTTGATTACGCCTTCAACAGATTGGATCGCCTTGGATCAGTCCACAGAATTGGACTCAGTATAGGCCTGTGATAAACACTCGATCATACCTTTTTCTAGCTCTCATCGTCCTCTCGGCGAGCATGTTGAGCTGCGATACGCTGATGGGGTCGAAAGACGACCAGACGACGAGCGAAATCTTCGATGCTGGCCGCAGTGATCCGCAACTGATCAACGAGGTCGAGTATGTCGCCCTGTTTCCGTTTTTCTCCCTGGGTGGTGACAATGTTGAGTTTGATGAGCCGAAGGACATCTACGTCGGATATGATGAACTGATCTACGTCGTTGATAACCGGGGACTTCACATTTTGGAAGCATCCGGCAGGGGCGCGCAGTTCATTCCTATTGAAGGCGGTGGAACCTCAGTCATTCAAGATCGGAAACTTGACCTGTACGTTACTGCTCGCAGGGACACTTTGGTGGACGGCCGGATATGGAACTTGCCTGTTGTACTCCGCTTTTCCGATTTGACAAGTGGAACACCGCGTGTTGCGAACATTATCTGGCATCCCTTCGATGACGACTCCCGCAGATTCAATCGACCAGATCCAATCGATACCGATGAAGAAGTCTCCTTCACGGGTGTGGGAGTTCTTTACGACAATAATATTTACGTCTCCCGACGCGGGCCTATCAATGATCGCGCGACGGTCATATCGCCACACAATACCATCATGGAGTTTAACGAAGATGGTATTAATCTGCAGTCTATTGTCACGTTACATCCCTCTCGTGCAAGCCTGCGCAGCTCCCTCTTTCCAACCGATGTTATGACGTTTGTCCACCCACCGCAACAGGCTTTCTTTGAGCAAAGTCGCCACTTTGTGCTGACGCAGTCTTCGACTCTACATGATGTGGTGACGGGCGATCTTCCACCCCTCTCTCCCCTTCGTTATTCTACATTGTCGATCAGGGTGGTCTTCACGAGTGATGGTATTGAGTACCAGCCAGACACCCAACTGCTTCAGGCGACCTCCAATCCCGATAACGGAGATAGATTTTTATATGACGAATTCAAATTCACCAATCCCACGGGACTCGCTGTAGCCTCGGATGGTACCAATTTCCTGTTCGTTATTGATGGAGGAAGCGACAGTCTGTTTGTATTCACCGGCCGCGGTGTGGAAGGCGTAACGCCACCACCTGGGTCCACGTCTTCGAAACCCGTCGTCGTCTCCTTTGGGGGATCAGGAGATGGTG
>CALBJU010000194.1 GCA_937893205.1 uncultured Bacteroidota bacterium | reverse complement strand
CTGTCGAAGTATCTGGCATACGTGTAAGGTCTGTGATAGTACCAGTCGTATTCGTCATACACCTCTTCTTCGACGTAGCCATCCTCGTAGTACTGACGCACAATGACGTCGCCGTCATCTACATAGTCAGCTTCGATTCGCTCCAGACCGCCGTGCTCTCTCTCGAGAACGGCCAACTGGGTATAACACCCGCTTAGGCCAAGAATCGCGATTAAAGCAAAAGCCAGAACCGGGAAGCTGTTCATCTTTCGGGATGTACCCGAAGTTTCGCCCAGCGAATTGTTGTGCATTTGATCCGTCTGCATTGCTATGTCCTCTCCGTGTTGCACTCTTAATTGAATAAGTGTGACAATCCGACCCTGGTTCGACGGGTAACTGCGAACTCACTTAAAGTTTCCTCAGTGGTATAGCCGCACCCTGTTGTATAGCCGCACCATGTCGTCAGATTGGCACACCGGACCTTCGTGGCTTCCTCGCGCAATGAATTCTCCGGCGGTGGAGATCGTTGCACCCACGTAGTTCGGCGCTTCGATGAAAAGTGAGGCAAATACCCTGCCGAGTTGTGTCGGACACGTATTCGCGGTGTATATAGCCGAACGATGACTTGTTTTGTGGGCAATCGACGTCTTTACTGTACTATTTTAGACTGATTGTGTCGCCCCCTGTGAACACCGGTTCAGGGTCCTAAACCACCCGGCAAGCACTCATTTTTACCCCATCAGAAGAGCTACCGACTCCTCCCCATGGCTGAAAAAATAACACCGCGCGACAAAGACTACTCGCAGTGGTATCTGGACGTCATCAAGAGTGCAAAATTGGCTGATCATTCTCCGGTTCGTGGGTGCATGATCATCCGTCCGAATGGGTATGCTCTGTGGGAAAACATGCAGGCCGGACTCGATGGGATGTTCAAGGAAACCGGCCACCAGAATGCCTACTTCCCCATCTTTATTCCGCAGTCGTTCCTGGCGAAGGAAGCGGAGCATGTTGAAGGATTTGCCAAGGAGTGCGCCGTCGTTACCCACTCGCGTTTGATGCTGGATGATGAGCACGGCCTCATCCCGGATCCCGATTCGAAGCTGGAAGAAAATCTTATTGTTCGCCCTACATCTGAAACCATCATCTGGCACACGTACAGCCGCTGGATTCAGTCTTGGCGCGATCTACCCATTCTCCTCAATCAGTGGGCCAATGTTGTCCGATGGGAAATGCGCACCCGCCTGTTTCTTCGCACCATGGAGTTTCTCTGGCAGGAAGGTCACACCGCTCACGCAACAGAAGAAGAAGCGGTCGAAGAAACGCTGACCATTCTCGATGTGTACTCGAAATTTGCTGAGGAGTACATGGCCGTTCCTGTGATCCGCGGCATCAAGACGGCGTCGGAGCGATTTGCAGGCGCGGTCGATACCTACTGCATCGAAGCGCTCATGCAGGACGGAAAGTCTCTTCAGGCCGGAACGAGCCACTTCCTGGGTCAAAATTTTGCCAAAGCCTTCGATTGCCAGTTTCAGAACAAGAACAACGAACTGGAGTACGTCTGGGCCACATCGTGGGGGGTTTCAACGAGACTCATCGGTGCCCTGATTATGGTTCATTCGGATGATAAGGGGCTTGTACTGCCTCCAAAACTGGCTCCCACTCAGGTCGCACTGATACCTATTTATCGAAAAGACGAAGAACGAGTCTCGGTCCTGGAAGTCGCCTCTCGTATTGAATCCGAATTGAAGGCAGCAGGCATCAGGGTCTTCGTCGATGATCGCGACGCATTCCGTCCAGGCTGGAAGTTCAATGAGTATGAGGTTCAGGGCGTACCGGTTCGCTTGGCTCTGGGCCCCCGGGACGTCGAGGGCGCTACCGTCGAGGTCGCGCGCAGAGATACCGGCGAAAAAACAACCGTAAATCAGTCGGACCTGACGGCCCACATCCAAGAGTTGCTCGAAACAATCCAGCAAGGATTGTTCGACAAGGCGCTGGCCGAGCGAGAATCCAGAACGACGGAGGTCGACTCCTACGACGAATTCAAAACCGTTCTCGACGAAAAAGGAGGTTTCGTACGGATGCACTGGGATGGGACCGCAGAAACCGAATCCCAGATCAAAGAGGAGACGAAGGCCACCATTCGGTGCATTCCTCTGGAAGACTATGATGAAGATGGAATCGACCCCGTGTCCGGAAAACCCTCGAAGGGCCGCGTCTACTATGCTCGCGCCTACTGATCGTCTTCCAGCGTAGGCCATACGCTCTCGATAAGCTGTGGCGGAGTCGCTTCGTCTCCAACGCGATCCGTCAACTCATCCCCAATGTGAGCACGGGCGTATTCGATGTGAATCATCAGATCCTGCACGACGTCAGGATATTTATCTTTCACGTCGGTCGTTTCGCCGGGATCGACCTCCAGGTCATAAAGAGCTACACCTATTTCCCCGCGACCGTACGTTCCTGGATGGCCGCCACTCCCCGGTACACCACCCAACTCTGGCGTCATGGATAGGTACCTGTGGGGCACGTGCATCTTCCATTTTCCTTTTCGCATAGAGCGTAGCTGGCCGGACCGGTAGAAAAAGAGTGCACGCTCGGGGTCAAGTTCAGTCTGATTTTGCAGTGCCGGCGCCAGATCCAGACCATCCAGATTATCGGGAATGTCTATTCCTGCTAAACTCAGGACGGTAGGAAGCACATCCATTACAATAACAGGCTCCTCGATCGTCCTTCCCGGCTCGATTCGGCCCGGGGCCCGAATCATCGCCGGCATCCTTATTCCTCCTTCAAACGTAGTCGCTTTTCCTTCGCGAAAATTGCCTCGCGTTCCGCCGTGGTCACCCATCAGAAGCCACGGACCGTTGTCCGATGTAAAGACAACGATCGTACTCTCATCGAGACCCAGCCGGGTGAGCTGATCCATGATGCGACCCGTGGAGGCGTCCACCTCGGAGATAACGTCGCCATAGAGTCCGGCTCCGGTTGCGTCCTCAAAAGGATCCGAAACCCAGAGCGGCACGTGCGGCATCGAATGGGCGAGGTACAGAAAGAAAGGCTCGCTCCGGTACCGATCGATAAACTGCAGAGCTTCCTGTGTATACCTCTCTGTCAAGAGGCGCTGATCTGGCTCCCGTTCAACGATTGTCGTATCCCTGAACAACGGCAAACGCGGCCACTGTGCCGCGTAGGACCGAGGATTATTGATCGACTTAGGGCTGTAGTCGTTCGAGTAGGGTAGTCCGAACCAGGAATCAAACCCATGATTGGTCGGCAGAAAATTCGGGTGAGTTCCCAGGTGCCACTTTCCGATCGCTGCTGTGACGTACCCGGCTTCCCTGAACAGCTCAGCAGACGTTACCTCCACCTCTGGTAAGCCCCGAAGCGTTCGCGGACTGATGACCTCTCGGACTCCGGCCTTCAGGGGATACCGCCCCGTGAGCATGGCGGCGCGAGAAGGCGAACATGCCGGTGTCGGGACATAAAAATTCGTGAAACGCACTCCTTCGGACGCCATTCGGTCGAGATTCGGTGTCTCCCAGCGATCCGCACCGAACGAAGACAGATCGGTGTAGCCCATGTCGTCCGCGAAGATGATGATGACATTCGGCCCGCCCTTCCTCTGCCCTTGGGGTTCCGCGCAGCCCGTCGACAGCAGCAGAACCACCGTCACTAGCCCAGAGATAACGTTCGAAGATGTTGCGGCTCGTATCATGTACTTAATCAGTTCAGTCAGCGACCTAACATATTAAAAAGTGCAGACAGCGACGCATTCGAAGGGAATAGTCGAAAGAGTGGCTTGGCTGGTAGCCATGACCATTAATCCACTGGTGTTGCCGCCATTGCTGTTATCGCTCTCGGCTGGACACGCCGGGGCTTCGCCCGATGAAATACAGCTAGTAGTCATCGTTTCTTCGATGTTTTTTCTGGTAATACCATTCAGCTATCTTGTTGCACTGCAAAAGCTTGGGAAAATTGAATCACTCGAAGCACGAGATCGATCAAAAAGATCCAGGCCCCTGTTTGTAGGCGTGTTTTTTCTCGTGTTAGCCCTCCCTGCATTGTGGTTTGCGACGGAAGTATCTCGCCCGATCGTGATGTCCATCGCCGGATTCACGGCGCTCAACTCACTCGTACTCGCCATTGTCACCCGCCGGTTCAAGATCTCACTCCACGCTGCGGCTGTTACCGGGTTCTTTTTCATCCTGCTTACCATCCGGATCCTTTCCGAAAGAGAAATCCCTGGGGGCATGGTCACGATGATGATCGCGGCAATCATCGTCCCGCTCGTTATCTGGGCCCGACTGGCAGGAAAGGCACATACGGCGAAAGAGGTCGCCAGTGGTATGCTCTTCGGAACGCTGGTGACTCCTCTAGAACTCCTTGGACTGCACGAACTCGGCATCATTTTTTGACCCGACCCGATGGAACGAAGCAATTTCCTTCCGGTACGCACGCTACCAGATCCAAAACTAGCTAGAACGCGTGAAAACGAGCGAAAACGCTCCCTATCCGAGACGCCCTGCTCAGACTGCTACCACGAAGATTCTATCCATTGATTCCACGGTGCGCCTGTTTATGCGGCTCAAGCAGTTTATTTGCGTTTGCCTTTGTTCTCTCCCTCTCCTGGTAGGGGCCCAGGATTGGGGTTCTGTTTCGGGACAAATTCGGGCTTCAGATACACGTTTTCCTGTTCCGGGCGGTACGGTACTCGTCTATGGGACGAATTTCGGAACTGCGGCGGACGTAGACGGAAAGTACACGCTTCGGCTTCCCATCGGCAGGTTCGTCCTGCGATACTCATCCGTCGGTTTTGCTCCGCGCCTCGATACGGTTTTTGTGGATTCGGGCAAGACCACTTTTCTGAATGTCTCGCTTGATCCGCAGGCCATTGAAATTGGTGAAGTGACCGTCGAAGGAAGAAGGCCCGTTCAGGCCGGGGTGTTCGAAATCTCCCCCGAGCTGGTGCAGAATATTCCTACGCCCATCCGCGACGCTTTGCGAGCGCTCAAAGTCCTGCCTGGCGTGGTAGCCAACAACGAGTTGTCCAATCAATTTTCAGTCCGGGGCGGCGGCTTCAATGAAAACCTGTTCTTCGTAAACGGTTTCGAAATATTTCTGCCGTTCAGACCGAGAACGGGCGAACAGGAGGGCCTTTCCCTCATCAACGCCGACCTCGCCGATCGCCTGACCCTGTTTACCGGCGGATTTTCAGTTCGATACGGGGGGAAATTGTCTGCGGCCGTGGACGCGCGCTATCGCAAGCCCCAGCGAACTGGTGATCCCCTCTTTGTTACCGCCTACGCTTCTCTCCTGGATTACGGCGCATCTGCAGGAAACTCGGAGCTGGGAGGCCGTCTGGGATGGCTCGTGGGCGTCAGAAAGGCCCAGGCCCGACGTTTTTTCGAGACACAGGACCTCAAAGGCGAGTATCAGCCCGATTTCACGGACATCCAGGGGTATCTGGGTCTCGAGCTCTCCAAGGGCCATGAGCTCGAGTTTCTGGGGATGTTCGCACAGAACGAATTCAAATTGGATCCCAATTCTCGCAAGACGTTTTTCGGGACATTGAGCCAGAACGAGCTGCTTGCGCCGTCAAATCTTCAGTCACTCTGGATACGGTTTGATGAAGGTAATAATGAAACCGACGCTTACACGACCATCTTTTCCGGACTTCGTCTGAGCGATCAACTCACCCCGAAGCTTCGCATCGAGCACGATGTATCGCTCTACGACACCCGGGAGACCGAACGTTTCGAACTTTCTGGAACCGCTGTTCTCTTCCAGGTGAACCCCGGATCGGATAACCCGCAGGACGGAGAGGGACTCTTCCCTACCGGATCGAGTCGACAGGAAGACAACGCTGATAATCGCATCGACGTTCAAACGATCTCCGGTCAGGGTCGATGGTACTACACAACTTCCCGGCACGCGGTGGAGGCAGGTTGGACGGTGCGTCGCCTCAGGTTCGATGACCGACTTGAAGAGAAATCAGTCGTCGTGGGACGCGCAACGACCGGTGACGTGGTCCGCATCGTTGCGGACAGTCTGAACGATGCCGCATCATTCAACGCCTGGCAATCCGCGTACTTCCTGCAGGATTCGTACGATGTGTTCACTGATGAGCCCGGAAAGCTACTCATCACCGCCGGACTCCGAGCCGACCACTACTCGTTTACCGACGAGTGGACGATCTCGCCGAGGGCCTCCTTTACTTATCTGGCCAATCCCATCACGACCTATTTCGGGTCTGTCGGCCTCTACTATCAAGCTCCGACGTACCGTGAACTGCGGGGAAAACCCGAGGTCGGTGAGACGATTTTGGGTGCTCTCAACAAGAATCTCAAATCGCAGCGCTCGCTTCAGATGGTGTTTGGCGGCGAGTATTTCGTCCCCTCAAAAAGAATATTCCTCAGGGCTGAGATCTACTTCAAAAAAATATCGAATCTGATATCTTACGATATCGACAACGTGCGAGTCCGCTATTCGGGTGAAAATAACGCTCGCGGAAGAGCCTACGGAATCGACCTCCAACTTCGCGGCGAAATGGTGCCTGGCCTGGAAAGTTGGATCAATTATTCCTTCCTGGTCGCCCGCGAAAAGTTCAGCGATGACTTCGAGACCCAGCGCAATGCGGGGTTGGTAGCTCGGCCTACGGACCAGCGGCATACCGTTTCGATCTTTGTCCAGGACTACATTCCTTCTGATCCCACGTGGAAACTGCACTTACGAACCTTGTACGGCTCGGGATTACCCTACACTCCCCCCGTTCCAGGCGAGCAGTTGGGTAACCTCGTCGTTCAAGAGCCGGGAGATCGCTTTTCAGCCAGATACACCCGGTTTTTTCGATTCGACATCGGTGCTACGAAGGAAATATCAGCCGAAAAGAATGGAACACCGTTCGCAATCGAACTCACCGCGGAGATCCTGAATCTGTTTGATATGATCAATACGGTCAGTTATTCCTGGGTACCCGACGCATCCGGCATCTGGCAACGTATTCCCACCAGATTGACCCCCCGGACGCTGAATATCCGGATCGGGCTGAAGTTTTAGCCCTCGCGGACCGAATATCTTCCCGAAAGTTGGCCGCTCCACACAGCGCGATGTGATCCTGACGTGATGAAAGGCGCGAAAACAACCGTTATTATTACCGAATGACCAGCGCTAGCCAGAAATGAAATAGTGCCAGGCAGAAATAAAGCATGACCGAAGGGCAAAAACATATCTTGATTGTGGAGGACGACCCTGAAATTGCCTCCCTGCTCGAATTGCACTTTACCGACCGAAATTACCTCGTTTCGAGGACAGAAAGCGGTACAGAAGGGCTACGAATGGCCCTGGAACAGGATATTGACCTCGTTATACTGGATCTGATGCTGCCGGGAATGGACGGAATGGAGGTCTGCAAAGGCATCCGGGCCGCAAATAATGCCCTGCCAGTACTCATGCTGACTGCTCTGAGTCACATCGATCGCTCTCAGGATGGAGAATCCCTGGAATTCGAAGCATTCGGTGGGCAGTTTGCTTGTCAGCAAGTCTAGATCGCTCGGATTGTCGGAGATAAGCTAGAGATCGTCAGCGGTGAGCTCAGGTTTATCGCCCGTCAGCACGATGCGTACGAACTGCGTGTCGATTGCGATGCGATGAAATCAAGCCAGTCCGTTTTCCGGATCCAAGGATTCGATTACGTAGGAATGCTCCACGTGCTTACCAACGCCGTAGAACGTTTCAAGAATGACGTTGAACGCGGCGAGCGTTTTGTGCACTCCCAGATCCGCCTGAGCGATCTTGCCAACTGCGGTGGTGAAGGAACTGTTGTCGGGATCCAGCACCTTCAGATCCGAAAATGCCTTCGTTGCAAATATCGGAATCAGATTGAACGGGACGAATGCCGCCGCAATGCTGTCCTCCCGGATGATGTCGGGATGACTGCCGTCATGAGCAGATCGATCAATTCCCAGTGCTCCTTGCTGTCTTCCACGCTCACTTCGAATGCGCGAAGAGGGTGGTCTTCAGGAATGAATTCGAATACCTTCTCGGCGACTGCGCGGCGCGCAGCAGAATCATTTTCGAGCTCGCGCTGCCAGAAATCGATCAGATGCTGGAAGCTGAGTCTGGTATTGAATAAAAAATCGTAATTTGTATCTTTTTCGGCCATTTAGCCCCTTTATTGACTTATTCCCGCGCTTGCGGCTCCCTTGGACGAGTCGTTGGGTGTTGAGTTTCGCGAAATGCATGGATGTTACAGGCCCTTTTCGCAGTCCGAGCGCAGAAAATCCGACCGGCGCCGTGGACTCCCTGCCGTGGATTTGGTAGGTTTCGGTTAACCCACCAAACGGATCTTCCATGCGAATGAGAGTTGCTCTTGGAATCGGTCTATTTTGCGCAGCTATTGTGTTTCTTTTGCTCGTCTCCCTGAAGAGCGAGCGAACATCTGGTGATCTGACCGTGAGCACAGCCGTGGCGTACGACGAGTCTCCTCCCCTGTCAGAGATGACCTCATTCGCGCCCTTGGAACCGAGGGCGGTCTTCGCACCACCAAACTCACTTTCTCCCCAGAACAGTGCATCGGTTTCCGTGAGGGTTTCGGTGGCTGTGGACGCTCGTTCCCGTCTGATCGAACAGACGGAGATGGGATCCGGCGAAGCGCCCCATATTGCCGCCAGTTTCGACGGCCTCGGAGTTGGGTTTTCGGGACCTCAAGGCGTCGTGCCCGATTCGGTATCGCTCCGCAACCCGTCAGACAATTCGCTCGCCGTCGGTCCGAATCACATCGTTCAGATCGTCAATTCGCGCATGGCCATCTTCACTAAGAAAGGGGACGTTTTCGGCGAAACTGGCCGCGTACTGTACGGTCCGGCAGAAACACGCCACGTGTTCAGTGGATTTGGAGGCGCGTGCGACGAGCGCAACAACGGCGACACGGTAGTCCTTTATGACCAGCTCGCGGACCGCTGGCTGATTGTGATGCCCATTTTTTCGCGCATTCGGCCGCGCGAAGACGAACCTGCCGCGCGCAAGGATGGTGATCCGGCAAGAGAGAGCATGATTGGACAGAAGCTCCAGCCTGGGCGAGCCAAGAAACTTCAGCACCCTACCAAGGACGAGCTGTACGTGCGAGATTCGATTCGAACGGAGCAGCGCGCAGCACGACGCTTGAGCGAGGGCGGCTTCGCAATGTGCTATGCCCTCTCGACCTCCCCTGATCCATTTGGCTCCTACTACCGATACGAATTTGTCCGACTGCTCTTTCCAGACTACCCCCGCCCCGCAGTGTGGCCCGATGGGTACTACGTTCCGACCAGTCCCGGCGCCGCTATTATCGAGAAACATGCCTGCGTGGT
>CALBJU010000193.1 GCA_937893205.1 uncultured Bacteroidota bacterium | reverse complement strand
TTTCCGCGGAGGTTTCTGTGTGCGCGACGAGGAAGAGTTTCTCATGCTCAATCGAGTTCATCCTCCCGAAGTCCATCTTGCCGTTCTCGCAGACACTCTCAAATCAATGGAAGTTGATTCCGTGTACCTGAGACCCGCCGTCCGACAGGCCCTCGAAGACGCTTGGGTCAGGAATGACATTGTTGAGATTGATGCCGAAGACGGTGACTGATTCACAGACGGTACGTGTCACCATCCTGGGAACCGGTACTTCCACCGGTGTGCCGGTCCTGACATGTGATTGCGAGGTGTGCACATCAAGTAATCCGAAAGACCGAAGATTGCGTTGTTCATGTTTCGTAAGCGTTGGTGATGTAAACCTGCTGATTGACGCAGGCCCTGATTTTCGGCAGCAAGCCATGCGCGCAGAAATCAAACAGGTCGATGCGGTTCTGATTACCCACCATCATTTCGATCACGTGGTAGGACTCGACGATCTGAGACCATTTCTATTCGACAAGCGCACCAAAATACCGTGTTTCACCGTCGGTACTTCCGCGGCAGCTTTGCGAAACATGTTCGGTTACATTTTCCGAGATGGAAGTTATCCGGGTGTGCCTCGGTTGGAACTGCATGAGGTAGAAGGTCCCTTCGTGGTGTCGAACCGATCTGGCAATGGGCAGTCGGTCGAAGTTACCCCGATTCCAGCGGTTCATGGATCCCTTCATGTTCTCGGCTTTCGAATCGGCCGATTCGCTTACATGACGGACGTAAGTGATATCCCCTACGCCAGCATGGGTTTACTGGAGGATCTGGATGTGCTGGTTCTGGATGCTCTGCGCGACCGACCGCATCCTATGCACATGACGATCGAGCAGTCCATTACGCTGGCGAAATCAATTGGCGCCAGGAAGACATATTTCACCCACATGTCTCACGAGATCCTGCACACAGAGTTGGAGGCCCGTCTTCCCCAGGGTATGGCTCCGGCGTTCGATGGTTTGCAGTTCGAAGCAGGATTGTGAGAGGATCATGATGCCGATTGGATCCAGTCAGTCAGGAGGATTGGGTCCAGACGAGCCAGAATGGCTACATTTTGAGGGCTTCAGAGACACTCTCTACTATTCTGGCGACCTCTGCAGGCGAATTGAACACGTGCAGAGAGACGCGGATGGCGTTCAACTCGCGCTCTGTAACGACACGAAGCCGCAGCTTGTGTATTGAACCCAACGTGCGATTCAACGAAGCGTAATCAATGCGGGAGCTCTTAAAAGTCAATATCGACCCTCGAAGTTCTCGTCGCACGGGCGAAAGCACTTCGATTGATTCAATTTCTTCAAGCCCCAATCTCAGCAATTCGGTCAGTTCGAGTCCTCGTTCGCGGACGCGTTCCATGCCAATATCACCCATGAATGCGCACGCAGTGCGGATGCCCTCTACGAGCGGTGCATTTCGGGTTCCACTCTCGTGGCGGCGGGAGGTAGCGATGTACTCAAGCTGATCTGGCAAGGTGTAACTGGCGTCCGAATAGGCACCGACCTCGGTCGGAAATACATCGTCTAGGCGATCCTTGCTGATGTACAGAATTCCGGTTCCGTGGGGAGCCCCGAGCCACTTGTGGCCGCTTGTGGCATATGAGTCGCACCCAATATCGTGCAGGTTTATAGGAAGCATACCCGCCGATTGGGCCCCGTCAATGTGAAACCAACACCCCCATTCGCGTGCCAGCAGCGCTATTTCTCGTGCAGGCAGCAGTATTCCAGTTGGCGCCGTCACATGGCTGATTTGAATCACCCGCGTTCGCGGTGTCATCTGATCGACAATTCGCTGGATGACCTCGTCTTGTGTGGGAGCATCGGGCTCGAAAAGTTTGACGACCACGCCTCGTTCTTTGAGCAGGTTCAGCCAGGGAATAGCTCCTCCTGGATGTGCGTGGGCATCGATGATAATTTCATCACCTACTGATAGGCGAAGACCCGAGGCAATCGTCGCATTGCCCTCAGTGGCATTTCTGGTGAACGATATTTCGGTCTCGTCCGCGCCGAAAAACTGACTAACGGGCGCCCGCGCCTCTTCGATGAAATGATGACCCGTTTCCGAGATGCCCTGAAGCTCGGCCGTGAGTGTATTGTAACGATCCAGTACGGGTGTCGGACTGGGTCCCAGGCCGCCCGTGTTCAGATAGGTCCGACTATCAGGAAGAGCGTACAGCTGGCGAATTTCATCCCAGTATTCCTCGTCCGGAAGTGAAGAACTGGGAACCCATTGCGGCTTGGACGCACCCAGGACGGCCAGTCCCGGTACGGCCAGAGCTGCTGTTTTGATGAAAGTTCTACGGCCAGCCATCGACTTAATTCTCCATCAATTCCAGGCCGAGAGTCTTGCCCTTTAGGACTGCCGGAACGCCCTCTTCGAGCCAGACGGGAGCAGGTGCATCCATCAGGTAGTGATCAAAAAACTGTTGCATCCGGATCGCCCAATCACGCGTGTCTGGAAGGTCGCTTAGACCATGTCCGGACCCGTTGTAATTGAACATCCACGTTGGTTTGGCCAGGCGCCTGAGCGCCACGAAATACTCGATGCCCTGATACCAAGGCACCGCGCCATCCTCGTCATTATGCATCATCAGCAGCGGGGTCTTGACCTTGTCCGCCTGAAAGAGGGGCGAATTCTGGATGTA
>CALBJU010000192.1 GCA_937893205.1 uncultured Bacteroidota bacterium | reverse complement strand
AAGACTACAATGACGCTGTATCGGATCTCTCGAAATGCTGGAGTGAACTGGAGTCCGAAGATGTATACGAAGCAGCATCGAGTCTGAGTGTAGTGATGAGCCTGTTGCGCTCCTCCAAAAGTGATGAGGAGGAATTCCTGCCTCGAGCAGGTCTGGTCGATACGACGCCTCTGAGCGGTTATCTAAAGAGGATCATGAGCACGCCTGATGGAAGGCTGAGTGGCATTGGAAAGAACGTGCACAGCGGACGCCTGCGGGCATGCGCGATCGTCGGCACAGAATATTCGACAGGAAGATCGGTCACCTGGGTTGAGGGTGGCGCAATCGAAGGGTGGGAGCGGCCGAATAGGATCAGCCTGCACACTCACCTCACGACTGACCACGTGATGGCTTCGACTTCGCTTCCGTTTCTCTTTCCAGCGGTCCAGGTGAATGAGGCCTGGTATGGAGACGGCGGAATCCGCCTGGCGGAGCCGCTCAGCCCTGCCGTTCATCTTGGAGCACACCGGATACTGGCCATATCGACACGTCACGGTAGAAGCTTTGCCGAGGCCTCCGTTCCCGTTACATCTGGATACCCGCCCGCTGCACAGATTTTCGGCGTCCTACTGAACGCAATATTTCTGGATCGACTGGACCAGGATGCAGCAACGCTCGAACGCATCAATAATCTGATTCGGAGCATCGCACCGAGGAAAAGGAAAGGACTGCGCCCGATTGAACTGATTGTCATCAGACCATCTCAAGATCTGGGAAAACTTTCGAGTGACTTCCAGCACGAACTCAAAGGAGTGCTAAACATGATCTCGAGAAGTCTTGGCAGCAGGGACACGAAGAGTCCGGATTGGCTCTCCATGATTCTGTTTGACCCCAAGTACACCTCTCGCCTGATCGAGCTCGGATACGCGGATGCTCGAAATCAGCGCGAAGATCTCCTGCGATTCTTTAGGGCATAAAAACAAAAAGGGCGCCGGCCTGATGGCCGGCGCCCTTGCGCTGTAGCGGGGGCAGGATTCGAACCTGCGACCTTCGGGTTATGAGCCCGATGAGCTACCAGCTGCTCCACCCCGCGGTATAGGACGCCGAATATAAGGACTATCCCCTGATCCGCAACCCGTTTTGAACGTGAGACCCTGCACCTCACACAATATTGGTAATTGGGCGGTCCGCGCTGGAATCGGGTATTCGTAGTATTTTCGCTAACTCGCTTCTCGCGCCACAAATCGGCGTTTTAACTTGCCGAAACAGTGCCTTAGCAGATATCGCAGAAATTATAGCCTGATGTATAATTAGAGGCTGATCTTTAATTGTAAAATGACCTCTTAGACGAAGCCCAGTGTCCATGGCCACGCTCCATCCATTCCGCGCATTACGTCCCGTGCCTGAAAAGGCAGAGGAGGTAGCTTGCGTTCCTTACGACGTAGTGAATTCCAGCGAAGCTCTGAAATTGGCCGAGGGTTTGCCGATGAGCTTTCTTCACGTTGTGCGTCCCGATATAGACCTACCCTCATCTGTTGGTGAATATGCAGATGAGGTCTATTCAACAGGAGCCATTAATCTTCTCGAATATGCAAGAGGCGAGCACTCCATCCAAGATGAAGACCCGAGTCTCTATGTATATCGCCTGATCATGAACGGTCGCTCTCAGACAGGAATTTTCGGCTGTGTGTCTGTGGAGGATTACGACAATGACGTCATCCTGAAACATGAGCTGACAAGACCCTCCAAGGAGGATGATCGCACGCGGCACATCATCGAGCAACGAGCCCACGCCGAACCGGTGATGCTTACATACCCAGACGATGAGGGAGTGAAAAGCATCATCACGTCTACGGTGAGCTCCACAGCCGTTTACGACCTGGTTTCGGCTGATGGCGTCCAGCACACAATCTGGAAAGTGGATGATCCAGCTGCTCTAGTGACGTGTTTCGCCGAAATACCGTCTCTATATGTGGCGGACGGTCATCACCGCTGCAAAGCTGCAAGCAGGGCGGCAGAAAGCCTCGCAGGGACAGAGGGAATTTCGAATGAGATAAACTTCTTTCCGGCCGTTCTTTTCCCCATGATGGACATGAAGATCCTGGCGTATAACCGCACTATCAAGTGTCTACCTGGGTCCCCAGAAAGCTTCCTGCAGCGCCTGAAAGACGAATTTGATACCAGACCTACTGACAATCCGGTTCCTGTAGAGAGCGGATTCATATGCGTCTACCTTTGCGGAGAGTGGCTAGAAATATCGCTACCCGAGGCCAAGACGGACTCTGCCGTCGACGCCCTCGATATCGGGCGACTGAACAGCTACATTCTGGAGCCTATGTTGGGGATTGTAGATCAGAGACGCGATCCAAACATTGATTTTGTCGGCGGGATTCGAGGTGCTCAAGAACTGGAGCGCCGAGTAGACAGTGGGACCGATCAGATGGCGATCTCGATGTATCCAACCGATATTCAGGAGCTTGTAGACGTCTCCGATGCCGGGCTATTGATGCCGCCCAAGTCAACTTGGTTTGAGCCTAAGTTGAGAAGCGGATTTCTTGTTCACCTGTTTTGATCGTCAACTTCAGCAATCGATAGAGCAATGCGTGTACTTCTTGCCGACAAATTGTCCGATTCCGTAATTATTCGACTGGAAAAGGCCGGTTGCACGGTTGATAGCAGACCAGAGCTGAAGGGTGAGACGCTTACTTCAGCGGTGGCAGAGCTGAAACCTCACGTGCTTGTTGTTCGATCGACAAAGGTCACGGAGGCTGATTTTGACGCTTCCCCCACTTTAGAGCTGGTTGTACGGGCCGGTGCCGGCTATGACAACATTGACGTTAGCAAGGCTTCTGGGTCCGGCGTCTTTGTCGCCAATTGTCCCGGCAAGAACGCCGCCGCTGTAGCTGAACTGGCCATCGGACTCATGCTGGCGATGGACCGCTCCATCCCGGACAACGTAATTGATGCCAGAAATGGCGTATGGAATAAGGCCCTTTATGGGGGTGCCGCTGGTTTGAAAGGAAAGACTCTAGGCGTAATTGGGCTGGGGAATATTGGAAAGGAAGTGATACGACGGGCTCATGGTCTGGAAATGAACGTGGTGGGGTGGAGTCGCTCGCTGACCGGTGATATGGCCGACAAGTTAGGAATCAAAGCAATGGATTCGCCAGACGCCGTCGCCTCAGAGTCAGATGTGATCTCGTTACATGTCGCTTCCAACGCTGACACGAAAGGCCTGGCTGGAGCATCATTTTTTGAAGCGATAAAGGATGGAGCGTTTTTTATCAACACCACCCGGGCGGCAGTCGTAGATGAGAGTGCAATGGTTCGAGCGATGGAAGAAAAGGGCGTACGGGTTGGTCTGGATGTCTTCTCTGATGAGCCCACCAGCAAGAGTGGCACGTTTACACATAGTCTGGCATCAAACCCTTCGGTGTACCTGACGCATCACATTGGCGCATCCACGGGACAGGCCCAAGAAGCAATTGCTCAGGAAGCTGCGAGAATCATCGAGACCTACTCAAGAACCGGTGATGTACCGAATTGCGTGAACATAGCGACGCACACGCCTGCTACACATCAGCTTACGGTGCGACATCTTGATAAAGTAGGCGTATTGTCCAGGGTCCTTAATGAGATCAGCATTGCAAACTGGAATGTGCAGGAGATGGAAAACGTCGTGTTTGATGAAGCCCGAGCAGCGTGTGCCTACATCCGTTTCAACGGATTCCAGGACGAATCGGTTGTGCAACGTATTTCGGAGCTGGAAGACATTTTAGCAGTTAGCATTATTTCACTCTAAGAACACCATTTAAATGGAACGAAAGTTCAACTTTTCTGCGGGTCCCGGTGCACTTCCTGAGCAGGTTTTGGAAGAGGCACGCAATGAAATGATGGTATACAAGGATGCCGGAGCCTCGATCATGGAAATCAGCCATCGATCGCCCCAGTATACCGCCGTGGCCGAATCCGCCAGAAGCAGTCTACGTTCTCTGCTCGGTTTGGATGATGAGTGGAGCATATTATTCCTCCAAAGTGGGGCATCTCTGCAGTTCTATCAGTCAGCGATCAACTTTCTGAAGCCAGACACCGTCGGAAACTACGTGGTCACTGGATCGTGGGCAAAGAATGCGTTGGCTCAAGGTGTTGCGGTGGGGGCGACTCATGTGGCTGCCTCCAGCGCCGATCAGAATTTCAACTACGTGCCCGGCGTGGAAACGTGGGATATTTCTGATAGGGCGGCATACGTTCACGTCACTTCAAACAACACAATCTATGGCACTCAAATGAAGGGCGATCCTTCGATCGATGTCCCCATGATCTGTGATGCTTCGAGCGATTTTCTCTCACGCCCGATTGATACTAGCAAGTACGGATTGATCTACGCGGGTGCGCAGAAAAATATTGGACCTGCCGGAGCCACGGTCGTGTTGATCAAGCAAGATTTCCTGGATAGAATACCTGACGGAGTACCGACACTACTAGATTATCGCACTCACGTGAGCAAGCTGTTTCATACACCACCTGTTTTTGCGGTGTATATGATCGAAAAAGTATTGCGCTGGATCGAGTCCATTGGTGATTTAGAGGCAATGAAGATCAGAAACGATGATAAAGCCGCACTGCTATATAATCGTATAGATGCGTCTGAGTACTTCACGGGAGTGGCTATGAAGGACTCCCGGTCCAACATGAACGTAACTTTCCGACTCCCCTCGGAGGAACTCGAAGGTCGTTTTATCGCCGAGGCGCGCACGGCAGGGCTGCTGGCGCTAAAAGGGCACAGAAGCGCAGGGGGTGTTAGAGCCTCAATCTATAATGCGTGCCCGGTTGAAGCTGTTGAAGCACTCATCGAATTCATGGATGCATTCGAGTCTGAAAACGGGTAATCGCGAGAGGTTATCAACATCCATGTTTTGATGCGCAGATAAGATTGCAACCCTTGATGCGACGTTGTATATAGGTCGCGACTAAATCTGAGCACGACGCGAGGAATATGGCCTACACTATCGGTGTTCCGAAGGAAACGGTGTCTGGAGAGCGACTTGTAGCGCTCACCCCGGAAGTCGTATTGCGGCTCGCTAAGGCGGGCGCGACAATTAACATCGAATCAGGTGCCGGATCTTCTGCGCACTATTCCGATGCAGAGTATGAGAAGGTGGGAGGGACCATTACCTCGCGCGAAAGTGCCCTGGCGTCGGACATTGTAGTTAAGGTTCAACCACCCTCCGATGATGAAATAGCCCTCCTGAAGCAAAATGGGGCCTACATCGGGTTTTTGAGCCCGCTCGATAGGCCTCAGGTATCTGCAGCACTGGCGCTACGTGGTACAACCGCCTTAAGCATGGAGATGGTGCCCCGAATATCACGCGCCCAAAAAATGGACGCTCTCTCGGCACTGAGTTCTATCGGAGGGTATCGCGCTGTCCTTGAGGCAGCTACCAAACTTCCAAAGTTTTTCCCGCTTCTCACCACGGCTGCCGGTACGGTTCGGCCCTCGAACGTATTGATATTGGGCGCCGGTGTTGCTGGTCTCCAGGCGATTGCGACCGCCAGGCGCCTCGGAGCCAAGGTTTCAGCCTATGACATTCGCGATGCAGTGAAGGAGGAGGTACAGAGCCTCGGAGCCAGGTTTGTCGAGCTCGAAATTGAAGCGCAGGATTCTTCCGATTCGGGCGGATATGCCAAGGCGCTGATGGAGGAGAAGGCCAAACAACAGGTTGAACTCCTGATTCCAACGATCGCAAAATCTGATGTAGTGATATCCACCGCGCTGATTCCTGGGAGAAAGGCACCCCTATTGATATCAGAGGCTGCCGTCAAGGCCATGGCAGACGGGTCTGTAATCGTGGACATGGCTGCTTCTAACGGCGGAAACTGTGAATTGACAGAGCCGGGGCAGACTGTCGTCCGGCATGGTGTCACCATTATGGGTGGGACGAATCTGCCAGCAGACATGCCGGTTCATGCGAGCCAGCTGTATGCTCGAACCCTGTTGGCCATGCTTCAGGACTTTACGGATGAGAATGGATTTGCTCCTAACGAGGAGGACGAAGTATTCGTCGGATCCTGTGTTACCAGGGGTGGAGAGGTTGTCCACGAGCGCGTGAAATCACTGCTGAATCAAGCCTGAATCACTTCTAAACGATCGATCCAATGCTCGAAAATTTAATCGTATTCATTCTAGCCTCGATAATAGGCAGCGAAGTGATCAGCAAGGTTCCACAAACACTGCACACGCCGCTGATGTCCGGATCAAACGCCGTATCTGGAATCACCATGGTAGGTGCATTGGTCGTGGCCGGAATGGTTGCTGATCAGTGGGCCATGATTTTAGGCGTTGTCGCGCTCGTAGTGGCGACCATCAATGTCGTAGGTGGATTTTTAGTTACAGATAGAATGCTTCAGATGTTCAAGAGAAAGGAATAACCCTGAGCCAGCTCAACTTGGACAATAATCCCACAGGCATAAAAGCACAATGAAGCAGAACGTCATTGACATTGCATACGTCGTTTCAGCAATCCTCTTTATTTACGGATTGAAACGGCTACAGTCGCCGGCGACCGCGAGAAAAGGAAACCAGCTTGCAGCGATCGGAATGTTTGTCGCTGTGGTTGCCACCCTATTTTTGCAGGAGATCATGACACCTGTTGTGATGATCATCGGTGTCGTAATCGGAAGCGGAATCGGTGTTTATCTAGCCAAACGAGTCGAAATGACCGGAATGCCCGAGTTGGTCGCTGCATTCAACGGATTTGGCGGTATTGCCTCTGCCCTTGTCGCTGGAGCTGAAGTCGCACGATTGATGGCGCCTAATGCGGCGTATACGGGAGGAGCACTGTTCGACGGTTTTGCGGCTGTGACGATATCCCTGTCGCTCGTGATCGGAATGATAACATTCACGGGCAGCTTCATCGCCTTTGGAAAACTGTCGGGTAGGATATCCGGAAATCCGATCTCTTTTCCCGGAATGCGCCTGTTTACCATTCTGTTTCTGGCCGGAACGATTGGCGCAGTTGTATGGATGGTTATGAACGCTGGCATGTTTCCAGGAGTCGGAAACGAACCCGTGGTTCAGGCAGCCATTGCGATAGCCGTCGCTGGCGCCGTTCTCGGAGTGCTTCTAGTCATCCCGATCGGTGGGGCAGACATGCCAGTTGTCGTCGCACTGTTGAATTCCTATTCCGGAATTGCCGCCGCGGCTACCGGGTTTGTTCTGGACAACACTGCACTGATCGTATCGGGAGCACTTGTCGGAGCATCGGGATTGATTCTGACCAATATCATGTGTGTCGCAATGAATCGCTCGTTGCTGAACGTGCTGATTGGCGGATTTGGGGGCGATTCGGGCGGAGGCCCGGCGGGAGCGGTTTCCTCAGAGGGAAAGACGGTAAACTCCACGACGCCGGACGATGTAGCCATCCTGTTAAGCTACGCGAGCAAAGTGATTTTCGTACCCGGTTACGGCATGGCCGTAGCCCAGGCTCAGCATGCGGTGAGAGAGCTGGCAGACGAACTGGCAAAGAAAGATGTCGAGGTCAAGTTCGCGGTCCATCCCGTCGCAGGACGTATGCCAGGGCACATGAACGTTCTACTTGCCGAAGCCAACGTTCCGTACGATATGCTCTTCGAAATGGATGAAATCAATGGAGAGTTTGAGACTGCAGACGTCGCTGTGGTCATCGGTGCCAACGACGTGGTTAACCCGGCCGCGAGGCACGACAAGAGCAGCCCGATATACGGCATGCCCATCCTGAATGCTGACCAGGCCGGCACATCGATTGTACTGAAGAGGAGTATGCGACCAGGATACGCCGGTATCGACAACGAGCTGTTCTACAATTCGAACAACCAGATGCTGTTCGGTGATGCGAAGGATTCGATATCGAGCATCGTGAACGAAATCAAGCAGCTCTAATTCTTCGACAGCTCTCTTACAATGGGCTCCAGCGCCGAATAGACGAGCTCAGAGACGATTTGGTGTCCTTCTGCAGTGGGGTGAATGCCATCTGCAAGGTTCAAGTGGCTGATGCCTCCGACTCCTTCGAGCAGAAACGGGATAAGATCCACATCGTACTCCGCGGCAACGGCCGGAAATATTTCCTGAAATTCCTGGGTGTATTCATGACCCAGATTGGGAGGCACCTGCATCCCGGCAATCACGATTCGTGCATCTGGCCAGCTTTGGAGCGTTCGATCCACAATCTCAGAAATATTGGCTCGTGTCAGGCTGAGGTCTATTCCCCGCAGGCCGTCATTGCCTCCAAGTTCCAGTACAAGAATGTCTACTCGTTGGCTGAGGAGCCAGTCCATTTTATTCAATCCACCCGTACTGGTGTCTCCCGAAGTCCCTGCATTTATGACCCGCGTGCTGTAACCCGATTCATTGAGGCGCGTCTCAGTAAGTGCAGGGAAGGCCTGCTCTGATCCAAGGCCGTATCCCGCTGTGATGCTGTCGCCCAGGAACAGTATCTGAAGAACATCATCATCCACTTCTTGCGGGAGCGGTTCGGCAGCTGAATCAACGGCCTGAACAGGGCTGCTACCCGTGGCGGATGGAGACTGGGCCTCCTCGGTGACAGTCTGATTTGAACATCCGAGGATCAGAACCATTGCAGAGAGCCATGGGTATAGCGGAGTTCTTTTCATTAACCTCTCGAAGATTGATTCGGGAGATCAGTAAAGCATAGCGCATGGAAAAGGTTCTGACGGTCACGAACTTATCAAAGACCTACCAGAGTGGTTCAAAATCACTTACTGTTCTAGATCAGGTTTCTTTTACCCTCAAGCGTGGGGATACCTGCGCCATCGTAGGTCCTTCGGGAAGTGGAAAAACAACCCTCCTGGGATTGTGTGCCGGCCTGGATACGCCTTCAACCGGATCCGTCACACTCTGCGGCAATGTCCTGGCCGAACTCTCTGAAGATGAACGAGCACGCGTCCGAAACGAGCACGTTGGATTTGTCTTCCAATCTTTTCGATTGATCCCGACCCTGACTGCACTTGAGAATATCATGGTGCCGGCAGAACTACGAGGCAAGACGGACGCCCGCCCGTTGGCCGAAAAACTTCTGCTTGATGTAGGGCTTGAGGAGCGTTCCGATCACTTTCCGGCTCAGTTATCGGGCGGCGAGCAGCAGCGTGTTGCGCTCGCTCGGGCTTTCATCAATCGTCCGGACGTCCTGTTTGCTGACGAGCCAACAGGCAACCTCGACACTGAAACGGGCGATCACGTCATCGACGTGCTGTTTCAGCTGAATAAAACGGCAGAAACGACCCTCGTACTGGTCACACACGATCGCGACCTTTCTTTGCGCACCAATCGCATTATTCGACTGAAAGGCGGCCGTATTGTCGAGGACAGCGCAGCAGAGAACAATGGACTTTCCGCATCATCCGTGCAACCAGTCGGTGCGGCAAATGAATAGATGGATTTTCAAGTTTGCCAGACGAGATGCGCGCGGCAGCATTGGCCGCATGGCGCTGTTCATTTCTTCGATGGTCCTGGGCGTAGCCGCATTGGTGTCGATCAATTCGTTCGGCGACAATCTCCGGCAGGCCATCGACGCAGAAGCAAGGACACTACTCGGAGCTGACCTGAGTTTCGAAAGCAGCCGTCCATTCGACGATTCGGTCGAGGCGGTAATTGACTCTCTAGGTGGCCTGCAGAGCCGAAGGACTTCTTTTTCCTCCATGGCTTATTTCCCTCGCACGAATACGGCCAGACTTGTGACCGTACGTGGCCACGAAGACGGCTACCCGTACTACGGCTCTATCGAATCGGACCCACCCGAGGCCACTGGGACCTACTTACAAGGACGCGGCGCCCTCGTTGATGGCACTCTGATGCAGCAGTTCGATATCCGGGTCGGAGATTCCCTTAGGATTGGTTTGAACGCCTATCGCATTAAGGGTCGTCTCGTACAGACCCCGAGGGAGTCTGCTGCGATCATGCTTTTCAGCCC
>CALBJU010000191.1 GCA_937893205.1 uncultured Bacteroidota bacterium | reverse complement strand
GACACCAAAGGATTCTATGTAGCTGGTCAGGATATACCGGCTATAGCCAATGGAATGGCGACGGCCGCAGACTGGATGAGTGCGGCCTCCTTCATCTCGATGGCAGGGCTCATATCCACCCTTGGATACGCCGGAGGAATGTATCTGATGGGTTGGACGGGCGGTTACGTTTTACTGGCATTGCTGCTCGCCCCTTATCTCCGAAAATTTGGTCACTACACCGTACCTGACTTTATCGGGGATCGATACCAATCCAACGCGGCCCGCATCGTGGCTGTCGTCTGCGCCGTGTTCATAAGCTTTACCTATGTGGCTGGACAGATGCGCGGCGTCGGCATTGTTTTCTCCCGTTTTCTGGAGGTGGATGTGAATGTGGGGGTGTATGTCGGGGTAGCCATAGTGTTTGTTTACGCCACGCTCGGTGGAATGAAGGGGATCACCTGGACGCAGGTGGCACAATACTGGGTCCTGATCACCGCTTTTCTAACGCCCGCGATTGCCATCAGCCTGCAATTGACTGGCACACCCATCCCGCAGATCGGCCTCGGAAGCGAATTGATAGGTGACGGGACCATGCTTCTTGAGAAGCTGAATCAGATTCACGCCGACCTTGGATTTGCCTCTTACACCGAGCCGTTTATAGGGGAGTGGAATAAACTGAATGTGTTTTGCGTGACCCTCGCGCTCATGGCGGGGACGGCAGGCTTGCCTCACGTAATCGTTCGATTTTATACCGTCAAAAACGTGGCGGCGGCTCGATGGAGTGCTTTCTGGGCACTCCTGTTTATCTCGCTGCTCTATCTAACTGCTCCAGCTATCGGCGCGTTTGCCCGCTACACCATGTTGGAAGGGCTGAGCGGTCAGACCACCGAGCAGTTGCCTGCCTGGTTTCACAGCTGGGAAGAGACTGGACTGATCCTGTGGATGGACGATGGGGACGTCGCCTTTCCTACACCGGCGGCGATCGAAGTGATGAAAACGAACTTTTCCGAAGTGGAACTCTTGGAGCAGCCCGAATAGCGGAGATCCGCTTCGACCATGAGAAGTGGCTCCGCGGTGAATCTGGCGGTCAGGATGGAAGGGCGGTCCTGAGACAGGCTGGCCTGGTCGGTCCCGATCAGGACATAATCGTACTGGCCACTCCGGAAATGGCGGGCCTAGCACGGTGGATCATCGCGCTGGTGGCGGCTGGGGGGCTGGCAGCAGCGCTCTCTACGGCGAGCGGCCTCTTGCTCGTCATCTCGTCGAGCGTCGCGCACGACGTCTATTACCGCATCATCAATCCCAAAGCTACAGAAAGACAGCGGCTCCTTGTCGGTCGCGTGGTAATCGGGGTTGCCGTAATTATAGCCGGGATTCTGGGAATCTACCCACCCGGATTCGTGAGCCAGGTGGTCGCCTTCGCTTTTGGACTCGCAGCAGCCAGTTTCTTTCCTGCAATCGTGCTAGGCATTTTCTCAAAACGAGTCGGCACGTATCCTGCGATGTTCGGTATGATCGCAGGGATTGGATTCACCGCCACGTATATCCTCGGAAGTGTATACGGAGGATGGTCATCATGGGCGTTTGGAATTGGGCCGCAAGGAATTGGCGTAGTCGGAATGGCCATCAACTTTTCAGTAACCCTCGGCCTCACACCGTTTTTCCCAGCTCCAGACAAGACGATTCAAGAACTTATCCAGTCTATTCGAGAACCGGAGGGTGCATCCGGCACGTAGGTTCGAGCCGGGCGACGCGAAAGAAAGGCTTTGTCCCGATACGGTCTACTCTGATCGAAGCGAAACGGCGGGGTTGGCAAGAGCCGCTTTGACCGATTGCCACGACACTGTCGCTATGGCAATTACCATGGCGAGCACGATCGCAATCACGAAGATTTCCCAGCCAATTGAAATGCGGTTCGCGAACATTTCGAGCCAGTTTCTGGCCACGTACCAGGCGATCGGCACCGCGATGAAGGCTGCAATCAAGACCAATTTCGCGAACGAAAACGAGAGCATCGTCACGATTTCCATTGTGGACGCTCCCAAAACCTTGCGCACACCAATTTCCTTTCGTCGTTGCTCCGTGACAAATGACGCCAGGGCGAACAGGCCCAGGCAGGCTATCAGGATGGCCACGGTGGTAAACACGTTCAGCAGACTACTGATGCGTATTTCGGACCGGTACTGTCCGTCAAAATCATCGTCCAGGAAGAAGTACTCAAACGGCCTCTCGGGCGAATAGCTCTTCCAGACCTGATCCAGACCAGCGACCGTGGCCTGGACGTCGTCAGTGCGCACTTTCACAGAAGCATAGCTGTACAAATCCGGCCGTATGTACAGAACCAATGGCTCGACGGTGAACTGCAGCGATTGATAATTAAAGTCTCCAGCGACACCAATCACGTTACGCGTGTCAGAGAACTGCCTGGTTACTTCCTCTCCGATCGGTTCTTCCGCATTTTGCCACCCAAGCGCCTTGTAGGCGGCTTCGTTCAGGATAAAAGCGAGACTGTCGTCAGAGCCCATATTCAAGGAGAAGTCCCTTCCCGATTTGATATCGAGTCCGTAGGCATCGATAAAATCGTAGTCGACCGCGATGTAGTAAAAAGTCTGTCCATCTTTGGTCATTCCACTTTGGCGTGCAGCGACGTTCGTATCCATGTATCGTCCCGGGATTGACGAGGACATCGTGACGCTTTCCACGCCCGAAACCCCCGATACGGATTGCTTGAAGGAGTCGAACTGATTCTGAAAGACGCTGTTATTCCGCCCGTTGATTACCAACACCTGTTCTTTGTCGAAGCCCATGTCCGCAGATCTCATGTATCCCAGCTGTCGCTGAGCGATCACCGCTGCGATGATGAGGACCACCGAAATACCAAACTGAAATACTACCAGGGCTTGCCGTGTCCATGAGCCTCCCGAACCCGGTGAATATTTACCCTTGAGGACATCGACCGGCTTGAAGGAAGAAAGCGCGAAAGCGGGATACAGCCCGGTAAGAAGCCCAACACCAACCGCTCCGAGAATCATGGTCAGCAAGAGAGGCCAGCGGTCCAGATAATTAATAGAGAGCGACTTGAAGGCGAGATCATTGAAAAACGGGAGTAAAATCTGTATCAGAACCAACGATCCCACAAGGGCGATGAGCGTGATGACGACTGATTCCCCGAGAAACTGGGTGACCAACTGATTCAGCCTGGCGCCCGCCACTTTGCGCATGCCCACTTCCTTCGCGCGTTCGGCGGAACGGGCAGTGGACAGATTCATAAAGTTGACACAGGCGATCAACAGAATGAAGAATGCGACGGCTGCAAACACCCACACGTACTCCTTCTGGCTGTTATTCCCAAGTTCAAATTGATAATGAGAGTTCAGATGTATATCTGCGAGCGGCTGTAAATACAGAAATTGCCGGTATCCGGCGTCGGATTCTTCATCGCCAATGTATCGGGATGGCATTTCTCGAATCTGGGATTCCACTTGGGCCACATCCGTTCCGGGGCGCAACTTGAAGTAGGTGTAGTAGCTGAGCGACCACCAGTTCCAATCAGCACTCGCCCCACGAGTGCTCTCCAGCGCGGAAAACGAACCGAGCATGTCGAAGATGAAGTGAGACTGCGTCGGCAGGTCTTCCACGATGCCGGTAATGGTCATCTCTGTGCCTTCTACATCCATTCTCATCCCGATTGGATCAGCGCTGCGGAAGTACTTTGCCGCCGTGGATTCTGTGAGGACCAGACTGTAGGGCGCGCTTAGGACGGTGCTTGCATCACCTCGGATTTGCGGTCATATTCGCCCAACTGCCCTTGCAGCGGATGGTATCACCGTTTTTCAAGATGAATGACGAGTTTTATGCTTCTGCAGCGTTGTTCGGCGACACTGCGCTCGTCTACTGGGCTGTAATCATCATCATCTGGCTGGTCTGTCTTCCACCGCTGATCAAAGCGTTTCGGGCTATCGCGAACAGGCGCAGAGTGCTCTGGTTCGCGTTTTATCTGATCCTGTTTCCCTACATCCTGTGGGGTCCGGTGTTTGGAGCCCTCGAATACTTGATGGTCTCAAAAGAATTTCTAGCAACGACCATTATTGGCATCGGGCTGCTGTTCATCATCAACGAGTTCGTCACGATCGCGGCGTACTTGAAGTTCAAAAAGTACATAGACCCGCACCGAGCTTAACCGTCCGGTCAAGGTGTTATTGACACGCTGTAGGACAACACGAACTGGATGAACATCGAGGCATCAATCATGTCCCCGGCCTCATAGCGAATGGAGTGGGAGTCCACTCGCTCGACGTCTCTAAGGTAGGCCAGGAGTTCAACCGGCTGATAGTGTTTTAAACTCAGGCGAACAACGGGAGGGCCGTCCAGCACGAAGGGCTCAAAATCATCGATGCGATCGATGGCGGCCCGTGTCTTTTTGCGAATAACCTTCAGTCCAGCAGCGGGGGTCAACGTGGTCGCCGAATGAAATCCGTGATTGAACTTCACGACGGCACCCTCCATGTCGCCCACGACTCGCATGACCTCCTCGACAGCCGCATCTCCACCCGAGACCATAATGACCGGGACCCCAAAATGGCCCGCGATGGCTGCATTCCAAGCTCCTTCGGACACATGAACACCATTGAGCTGAAGGTCCGTCACGTTGGCGCTTGATTTAGTGTGCGCGCGTACGCCGGCACTGTTCGATGTGCTGGCGTGATACCCGATGAATATGACCCCGTCAAACGACTCGTCGATTCCGTGCATCATTCCAAGTTCGCGAGGCCATGAGCGAACGATCATCACATCTTCAGGAAGTTGCTCAATCAGGAGATTCTGACCGTTTCCGTGCGAGTCACTCACCAGAAATTCCGTAGCTCCTGCTTCGCGAGCGGCTTCGATGGTCGCGTTGACTTCATCGGTCATGATCTGTCGAAACCGATCGTATTCAAATCCGCTAGGACCCAGTTGTTCACCCGTGACGACGCCCGTGAGGCCCTCCATGTCGGCGGAGATATAGATTTTCAGTCCGTCCTGGGCAACAGACGAGGTAGCAAGTGTGGCGAAGGAAAGCAGAAATAAAAGCGTGCGCATGGGATGGGGGTGTAAGTGAGGATCGTGTAGACCAGGAGCAATTACAGATCTAGCGCGACCGCAATAGTCAGGAATACGACAGCCAGCAGGGCGAGACGGAGAAACAGAGGTATCATAAACTTTAGCCACTTCTCGTACGGGATTCCGCTAAGGCCGAGCATCGCCATCAGAATACCCGATGTAGGAATGATGGTGTTGCTGAAGCCGTCACCGCAGGTGAAGGCGAAGACGGCGACTTGTCTGGACAGGCCCAGAACATCGGCTAGAGGGGCCATGATGGGCATGGTAACGGCAGCCTGACCTGAGCCGGACGGGATGAAAAAGTTCAGAATGGTCTGAAAAAAGAACATGCCGGCTGCGGCTACATACGTCGAAAAGTTCTCCAGAAACAGAGCGGCATAAAACACGATCGAGTCCAACACCATGGCGTCGCTCAGCACAACCTGGACGCCGCGTGCGAATCCCACTACAAGCGCGGCCACTACCATATCCTCCATCCCCCTAGCCATTGCGCGAGCGGCATCTGCAATCGATATGCCGGATATCCACACGGCCACAAAGCCCATCAACAGAAATCCGCCTCCCATTTCAGCCATCCACCACCCGTGCGCCTGGACAGCGTAGAGGATGAAAGCAAAGATGGCGACGCACGAGATCAGGATGAGACGGTGACGAGAATTGAAAGCTTCTATTTCTACGGATGATTCTGCGAGTTCGAACGCGTCGTCGGGCATGACGGAGTTGGCTCTATCCAGTCGGACACGGGCGCCGTATCGAAGAACGTATGTGAGAACGACAGCGAGGCTGCAAACCAGAAATATCAATCGAAATCCCATCAGCGAATTCAGCGGTAGTTCTGCGATGCTCTGCGCGACGTTAACGGTGAACGGATTGGTCGTTGCAGCGGCGAAGCCGGTTTCTGCAGCAACAAACACCAGCGCGAGACCGAACACCCGATCATAGCCCATCTCTTTCGATACGATGAGGAAAATGGGGACGAGTGGAATGAACTCCTCTCCCATGCCCAAGGTCGAGCCTCCCACAGCAATAGCTGACATGAGGATAATCGTCAGCATCGGTCCCGAGTTTCGAAAGCGATTCAGCAGATGATGTATACCGCTTACGATAGCTCCGGTCCGAGAGAGGATTCCAAAAACGCCCCCGACCACAAAGATGAAAAAGATGATATCGGCTGCAGCTTCCATTCCCCGGGGTATGGCGCTCAAGAAACCCTGGAGGCCTACCGGACTGGCACGTCCTTCCGGTGCGTCCGGTGACAGAATGCCCTGAAGCGAATAGTGCTTTGGCACCTGCTCATAACTGTTCGGAATAATGACGCTCCGTTCAAGCTGCCCTACCTGCATCGTTTGCCGTTCGTACGATCCGGAAGGAATAACCCAGGTCAAGAGCGAAGAGAACAGGATGACGCCGGTAAGCAACGTAAAAACGTGCGGAATGCGGATGCGGGAGAGGAATCCTTTGGACACTACGATAGGGGGTAATTGCCGGAGAGTATTCGTCAGAACATAGGCAAGCAGAAGCTACCACAACAGACATTAAATGTAACAATTTTAGTTACATTCGTCTTCATATCGTCCTTCACCGAACGTAGACAAGCATTCCGTGGTGGATTTTCGCCCCGGCACGGAGGCGATAATAGTACGTACCCGCGGGAAGAGCGCTCGGAATCCAATCGATCCGATGGTGCCCCGCGACCACATCTCGATCCATTATTGTAGCCTGCAGACGTCCGATGGAATCGAAAATATCCAGAGTTACCCTCACGTCAGAGGGTAGGGAAAACCCGATCGTTGTTCTGCTCGAGAAAGGCTGAGGATAGTTGGGATCGACGGTGAATCGCAGGGGCAATTCGGTATCGAGGGTTCGAAGGACGGCATTGGACTGGACGAAGAGTTGTAGGCTGGCCGTGGCAGTCTGCTCGAAGAGGTCGGCAGCTTCGATCAAGATAGCAGCCTCACCCAGCGCCAGGAAAGAAGCAAACAGAGAGTCGCCCTCGATCGATACATCAACAACTCCGTCCGAGAAAGAGAGGATCCGATACGTTAGGGGATCTCCATCTGGATCTTCAAATCGTGGAGCCAGCGACAATCGAGCCTGTTCGCCAACGAGCAAGTCAGTCCTGGGAAAGTCGGTTGCAGCGATTGGGGTCTCATTGGTTCGAACGAGAACGACCAGTGATTCGTCTACAAAGCTACCCCTCCCATCATTGGTGGAAACGGCGATGAATGCTTTTCCCACAGATTTACTCGAGATGGTCATACTCGACGCGGAGATAGAAACAATCGCGATAGAGGAGTCCGGACTGAACGTCCAGTAACGAAGGGAGTCTCCGTCGGCATCATGGAACAGATCTCCCAGATCCCATTGCCTCATCTGATTGGGAAGAATGTAGAATGGATTGTCTGGCCAGCCGGGTGCGGTGGGAGCCGTGTTCGCAGAAACGTTCAACGCCACAACGACCTGAGCGCTGAGTGTAAAGGGATCCGTTGCCGCAATGGTCATCGACGCCGATCCCGGGGCCACGGGTGTGATTTCCAGATTTTCTTCGTGTAGCGAATAGTCGACTACGCCACTGGGAGTGAGCGCTATTTCATACACCAGGGAATCGTTGTCGGGATCGGAAAAAAGTTGCTGCAGATCAATGATCGTCGCGTCCCGACCGATCCCGGTATCAACTTGAATCGGTCCCGACAACGCGATAGGAGTTCTGTTCAACGGTCGGCTTTGAATGGTCCGCGCGATGGACCACGACCCATTACCCGCAGGATTCACCCCGCGGATTCGCCAGTAGTAGGTCTGAGCCCGATCGAGCGGCCCGAACACAAAACTTCCGCCATCCGAAAAGGCAGTAGTCAGGGAAATGGAGAACGCATCATCAAACGCCAGTTGAATCTCGAAATAGGAGAATGACTGATCATCCCACGAGAGGTCAACGAAATCACCCGTGGCGTCAATATGATTCGCTGACTGAACAGCGACGTTCGCGGGAAGAGATATGTAGGACGACTCCCCTGTCATCGCGTGAAACAGTCCGGCCAGAAGTCCTTCCCGGGCTGAGGGTTCCGATAGAGATGCCACCGACAGGGTCGAAACAATGACATCCCCGGTTTTTGCGGCCAGTATTCGGGTCCCACTGACGATGAGGGGTAGGGCGTCGTCGGGTAGGTCGAGGGACGACGGAAAGGCGCCCTCTTCGAGGGAGCCAACGAATCCATACATCGAGCCTACTCCAGTCACGATGCCAGTCTGCGCCTGAGAGGCAAGCTGTGTTAGACCGGTTCTGTCCCGCAACCAGGCGTGCGCAGCATTTCCGCTCACCGGAATGTGGCCCAGCAAGATCAATTGCCCACCGGCATTCAGGAATTCACTCAACAGTTGAATGTCTCCCTCAGACTGAAGCGGATGGCCGTGTCTGCTCGCAATCATGACATCAAATGAGTTCGCAGTATCCACCGAAATGCGTCCGCGGGTCAGGTTTTCCCACCAGGATGTCGATAGGTCCAGGTCTCGCAGCGTTTCGAGGTGAGCCTCTGTACGAGACCAGCTCTCGGACTCAGCCAAAAAGAGGAGGTCTCCACCCCCGTCGAACGGTGTGGAGGAGAAGTAAGCATTTAACGGTCGGGTTTGGACATTTCCGTATTCATCGCCAGCCCTGACAACAAGTCTGTACTCTGCTTGCGAAACGGGACGAAAACGTCCAGTAAAAATCCCATCACCTTTTACGAAATCAAGGTCGCGTGCGAGATCACCCGAGTCTCTCAGGTCAAGCTCTTGCAGTACGGTAGATGGGTCAAATCTGTCGACGAGAAGGGCGCGGGCCTCGGTGATGTTACTTCCGTCTATGAAGCCGGCCCGGATCTCCATCGACTCGCCCGGAGCGGCATAGGAGAGTCCCGAATTCCGGATGGATGGAAATGACAGGGGTGCTGTGCGGTCGGGCCCGCTGATGAGCACGCTCAGAGTATCCACGTACAGAAGTTGATCCTGCTGAGCAGATCGGACTTCATATGGGATTGTTGCCTGATAGCCCTCGGGCGCATCGCCCGCGAACCAGAGCACAGGGACGCGCTTCTTCATTTCGAACGGCCCCGTTTCAAGTAACTTTGAATCCAGGGACGCTGTCTCGAATAAATTGCCGCTTTCGCCCGAAAAAGGGGCGACAAAGGGATCAAAACGCGTGTCAAGAATGACGCTGGCACCCTGAAGATCGGGCCCAATCGAGGTCGAAAAGAACAATTCGACACCGTAGACGCCCCCTGCCTCTGCTTCGGTGACATCTACAGCTACGCTCTGTTCGCCGGATTGCAGGAGAAACTCAGATTCAAATATCCGGGTTCGGACGTGTTCAAGTGGGGATATGGCCTGAAGATCGAGGCGCGGATTGGGGCCCGGCAGCTCAACCATGATGGAGGAGGGATCGAATTCGAACCAAGAGGGGTCTGGGGTCACTTCGTACACACCGGGGGGCAGGCCGTCGGAAAAGAACACTCCGTCGTCCGAGGTCCTGGAGCCTCGGTTGACCGGGCCACTGATGCGAATGTTCAGATTCTTGATTCCCAAGCCGCCGAGTCGAACCGTTCCGGCGATAGCATACGTGTTCGAGGGGTTTGCGCCTGTTTCGGGTTCTCCGATGATCAATGAGAACGACTGTTCTGGCGTGGTCAGCGCCTGAGGAGCATGAACGAGAACGGTGTACAAACCGGGCTCTGCCTGGAATACAACCTGCTCGATATTGTCGCGTGTGTTCGTGCCACGCGCTGCGGCATCGGCCGGATTGTCCGGATTCAGAATCCACGGAAGGTGAAGTCCGTCAGGGCCAACGATTTCGAGGTCGAGATCATGGACCAGGCTGGGAGTGCGATCGTTCAGCGCCCACTCCAGCAGTTGACCTGCGGGATCTGTCCATCCCAGCGTGACCCTCAGCGGGCCAGAGTTGGTGACTGGTACCTCTACCGAATAGGTGGCTCCTGCGGCGACGGACGATTCAATCATGTATATCTGGAAGGGACGCATGGGCGCTGCAGAACGGTCAGACAGCGCGGTCTGAGCGATATGTCGCGCGGCACGCTCTGCGTTCAGATGACCCCATCCGAATCTATAATCCGGCCCCGGATCGAGGCCTGCCTCGTCGGCAGAATGGATGATCAGCGCTCGGATGGTAGAAGACAGGGTTGATGCTCCGTATTCGCGGGCATAGAGCTCCTGCAGAAGCGAGACCGCTCCGGCCACGACGGGCGTTGCCATCGACGTGCCGCTCGAGGTACCGTATGCGTTTGAGGTCCCCGATTTGGTGGAGAGCAGATCCGTGCCGTTTGCAACAATGTCGGGTTTGATCCGCCCATCATCGACGGGTCCCCAACTCGAGAATGGAGTCATCACCACATCGTCCGGCGTCTGAACTCCCCACGGAGCGTCGTCCACCGCGCCAACCGTGAGTACGTTCTTCGCGACGCCCGCGTCGCCGATGGTGTCGTATCCGGATTCACCGCCGTCGCGGTCACGAACATCGGTGGACAGCCGCCAGCCGCCGTCAAAAATGTAGTGCGGCTCACCGTCAAGCGGGCCCTCCAGGGCTCGCTCGTTTCCAGCCGATTTTACGATCAGGTATTCAGGAGCGCTGGCGGCGACCTCGTCCCAGGTCAGCGCGTCCTCGGTGTAGAATCCAAAGCGAAGGTCTTCCGTCAAGGAGTAGGAAGGGTCGCCCATCCAGCCCCAGTATCCGTCTCCCTGAATATTTGGTGTCCAGCCAAGAGGCTGTCCGTAGGAGTGGCTCGAAACCAGAAGGCCATCAGCGGCCGCAGCGGCCATTTCAGCGATATCATCGCTCCAATCGTGCCCATCCACGTTAGCCTCGGGGGCCATACCTCTGGCTTCTATCCAGGCTCCGGATGCTGCCAATGTGCCCGCGACATGGGTAGAGTGCACGTGGACGAGAGCAAACGGATCATGCTGAATGATGCGTCCACCAAACTCCAGGTGATCCAGGCGTGGGCTCCCGGCGTCCCAGAGGCCGATGCGCCTGCCACTTCCGTTAAGATTGAAGCCGGAGTTTCCCTCGGTGTGAAGGGTCGTGATTCTTGCTGAAGCGGCAGCCTCCCGGTTATGGGTCTGATACAGAATGGGGCGGCCACGACGCACTCCAATCCACTCCCGGTACATTCCGCTCGAATCAGTGACGATGCGCGCGCCGCCATCCGCGCGAAGCACGGAATCGACCCGTGTCGCAGCTGTGCGGAAGGCGGCGCGCTCGCGCAGCTCAATATTCTTCAGGGCGACGCGGTCTACTCGCTGCCCGGCGCGTGCAGGAGCCGCAACTGTGCTCATCCCAACCAGCAACAGGCATAGGATTAAGGCGGAATCAAGAACAAAAGGTCGATCTTGCATAGTCCGAGATAGGGTGTCAGCCAAAGAAACTCGCTCCAGTGGACCGGGGCAAGCCCAAATTCAGGTGTAATAATATCAATTCAGCACCTTAGATCGACGGTCCAGTGATAAAGAAGGACGACAGGCGAGAGAGGACGAGGATCTTTGACGTCTGAGACCGACCTTTTTGTTCAGATTTACCAGCCCCACCAACTGGATTCCAGTAATTAATGCTCCGCCCACTTCGAAGAATAGTACCGCTCTTTGCAGTTTTACTGCTGCCGCTTGTCGGCTGCGATGACACGGGAATTGATCCGTTCGCAAATGACGACAAGTATTTCACCGTTTACGGCTTCCTCGACATACTCGAAACAGAGCATGAACTTCGGGTGGTTCCGGTGACACGTTTCGCCGAGGATATACTGGCAGAAACCGAGTTTCAGGGCACGATTGATGCCAAGGTTTATACGACAGACCTCTTCTCAGGGACTCGCACAGAGTGGACTCACAGTCTTTCACTTCTTGACGATGGTTCGTACGGACACCTTTTCAAGGCCAGATTCTCCGTATCCGCGAATCGAACCTACCTCCTGGAAATCATTCGATCGGATGGGAAGATGACGACGGCCGAGACATCCGTTCCCGTTTTTCACACATCAGCTCTTTTCGAAAGGGGTCCTGTGGTTTTCGAAAACGACTCTACACTCGTGTACCGAGACATTAAAATTCCTGGTTTAGCGTCGCCATGGGATATTCAGGCCATCTATTTGTGGGCCTCTGGTCCGATAAATCGCAGAATTTTTGTGCCTTACGGCCGAATAGGCGAGCGGACCGATGATGGAGGATGGCAGTTGCGCATCAATATCTCTGACGATCAGGCCAGCGTTATTGAAAATGTAGCGTGGTCCGTAGATCAAGGCATGATTTCCGCAGGAGATGCGTTCGGCGTCAGTGCCATGGGATTGATGATTCGAGTCCTGGACGAAAACTGGGATCCGCCGGAAGGGGTTTTCGATCCAGAAATACTCGCGCAGCCCGGCACCCTGTCGAATGTCGAAAACGGATTCGGATTTTTTGGAAGCATCGGACTCTACATCGAAGAATGGAATGTCGAGCACCTGTCTCCACTTCTCGGACACCCCTTCTAAGAGGCTCGTGCGCCCGACCGGGTGGTCGACCCGAGCGCATCCTAATTGCAGGCAGAGCCGTATAGAGGCAAAATAGCCCATTACGATCATGTCATCTATTCGACGCTTCCTACGAGCCTTGACCACGCGTTTGTTTTTCTGGCGTAGAAATCCCTTCAGATAGTCCCCAGGTAGCGGTGCTATATTCGAGCACGCTCACCTCCCGGACAGATCATGTTTGAATGGCTTTCCGATCCAAATGCCTGGATCGCACTCGGAACGTTGACGGCGCTGGAAATCGTTCTCGGTGTCGATAACATCATTTTCATATCCATCCTGGCGGGCAAGCTTCCAGCCAGTCAGCAGGCGAGGGCGAGAACAATCGGCCTAGGCCTTGCACTTTTTGGCCGAGTGATCCTCCTGCTTTCTATGGTCTGGATCATGAAATTGACAGGTTCGCTGTTCGACCTATGGGGATTCGATATCTCGGGCCGAGATCTGATCCTGATAGGTGGCGGTCTGTTTCTCCTGACAAAAAGCACCCGTGAGATTCACGAAGGCCTCGAAGGGGCCGAAGAAGCCCAGGTGTCTGAGCGTGTTGTCAGTTTTAGAAACGTGATCCTTCAGATTTTTGTGCTGGATCTCGTTTTCTCTCTCGATTCGGTAATCACGGCCGTCGGGATGGTGGATGAACTCGTGATCATGATCACTGCCGTCACCATTGCCATCCTCTTCATGATGATCAGTGCGGAGTCAGTGTCTGGATTTATTGAGAAGCACCCGACGGTGAAGATGCTGGCGCTGTCATTCTTGTTGATGGTCGGCGTGGCTCTCATCGCAGAGGGTGTAGATTTCCACATTCCGCGAGGATACATCTACTTCGCGATGGCATTTTCTGTCTTCGTCGAGGCTCTCAATCTTCGAATACGCGGCCGATCGACCAAGCCGATCAAATTGCGCAAGAGCTCTCGAGAGAAGCGTTAGTCAGCCAATTCGTTTGATTACCAGGAGCGTCGAATCGTCTTCCAGAAGGTCAGATTCATGCTCGAGGGAGTGGGCATATTCGAACACCCGTTCAACGATCTCGGCGGCGTCCAATTTCGCATGTTTTCTGACCTGTTCGATCAGACCACTTGTATCGAACGGAGTGCCGTCTTCATATACCCGCTCCGTAATACCGTCGGTATAGAGAATCATAATCCCGCCCTCGGGCACCTGACCGTAAGCGCGTTCGAGCGGAATATCGGAAAGGGGCCCCATGATGGTACCGGTCGGCTCAAGCTCGGCCACAGTGTCTTCCGTAATGATGAGCCCGGAAGTGTGACCGGCGTTCGCGTACAGCAGTCCACCGTGCCGGTGAAGCTCGCAGTAGAAAACCGAAATGAATCGTGTTGAAAAGGTCGTCCCGTGCAGCACGCGATTCAGCTTCTTCATTATATAAAGCATCTTCAGGTTGGTGCCCACCCCCATCCGAATGCCCATCAAAACATCCCGCACCAGAAGAGCTGCAGCCAGCCCATGTCCGCTCGCATCGCCGATGGCGATGCCCATCAGATCCTCTCCGAGGGGTATGAAATCGTAAAAATCACCCCCCACTGCTTCTGCCGGCTGCGATCGCGCAGCGATATCCCAACCAGGAAAGGCGGGAGCTTCTTTTGGAAGAAGGCTTCGCTGAATGGTAGCGGCGGTGTCCAGTTCGCTCTGCGCGGCATCTGACTTCAGTCGATAATTGAGCGCAAAGCGAATCCCATTGAGACAAAACGCGATCTCGTCTCGAATCCACCCATCTTTCAAGGTAAACAGGTACAGAAAACGAAATCCTGGCGGGCCGTCAATTTTGATTGCGACAAATTCTGCCGAATCGTCTACTCCGGGGTCAAACCAGTCCGGGATTTCGGTTGACGTTTCGTAGACGAAAGAGCCATGAGATTGAACATGCTGAATGAACGGATCATTTACCGGAATGCGAGCAGGAAAGATGCCGGTGGCGTCAGTGCCGCCCGTCGTGTGGAGCAATTCCAGCGAACCGAACAATTCCCGGTACATGTGGCCGTTTCCAAAATTCAGTTCAGGCCCGAACGAGGTGACTAGTTCGTCGAGAATATGCTGGAGGAATTGTCCGTCGGCTTCCTCGCGCGATATTCGCGCCAGCATTTTGTCCATCTTCCGATAAAACTGCCTGGGGTCAATCATAAGGGCGACTGCTCTTGGTACTAAGGATGACTGCCCGCAAAATACAGTTTAAAACGGTGCGGCATCTTCAGATGCAGGGGGCAGGGTACTCGAATTATTGGACTCTTCGCCTTCGGGCAGGTAGTCTCCCGCACCGTAGTAAGTCGTCAAATTCTCGAAACGGGCGTGTTGACGGATGAACGCCAGTGAGACGTCTCCAATCGGTCCATTTCGCTGCTTTCCAATGATCAGCTCAGCCAGGCCTTCTGTCGAATTACCATTTTCGTCCACGGTGATTCCATAGCGTTCTGCTCGGTAGATGAAGGCGACAACGTCGGCGTCCTGCTCAATGGAGTTATGAACGATGATATCATTGGCCACAAAGTTATGCGGACCAGGTACTGTCAGATCAAACACATCTTCCACACCGTCTGGATCGATCGACACGATCTGATCCCAGTAAACGTCACTGTTTGCTAATCTATTCAACTCATCACACTGGATGACAGCTGCTACTCTTGCTGCCCGACCTCTGCTCAGATTTGTTTTGTAGAGGGTTGAGCCACAATAAGACATGCCTAGCCCAGACTGCATTTCCCGAGTGGTGAAGCCTGCCGTATTCATTGCGGGAGTAACCAGGGATTTCCAGGTTGATTTTGGAATGATATCACGGTTCGTGTTGGGAAGTCTGTCGCTGAGGAAGGTCTTCACTTCAGAAAGACTCTCGGTTTTGTAGCGTCCCACCGTTCCGATTCGAAGCGCAAATCGAATAAGATCTTCCGATCCGGAGATGATTACGTGGAACTGATCCCTTCCTTTGCCTTTTTGGCTGACTCTTCTGATTCGAGCATTGATACCAGTCCGAAGGAGTAGAGCCTGCACGTCGACTCCAAGCGTTTCGCTCGAAGTTGCGTAATAAACTGCCGGGTAGGGCGACTGGCCACGCCGCATTCTGATACACCCATCAGTAGACCACAAATGTTTCAGAAAAATCTCAATCTTGGAGTTATCCTGCTCGAAAACACGCTGAGGAATCCGTTTTTCATGTGACCGAAGATCCCAGACTCCCATTTCGTCTAACCATTCGCTGACAGCACTTCTTACGCCGTGAGTGTGCTTTCTGGTTGAACTCAGATAAACCTGAAACCAGGTTCGTTCTTTTTTAATTCGAGGCGCTATCTCATCTCCGAAAAATGAGATGGATATTTTCGAGACCAATTCCGCAAGGTCTTTTTCTCTAGTCGTGTACTGGATTGCATGACGAGCCAGGGTACAAGCATCTCCGATGAGGTGTCCTAGTAGCGCAATCTCCTCATTTTTCATCGATGCTTTTTTTCCTGGCTCAATTTTTCTCGGAAGAGCCAGATGGTCATCTGCAGATAGCTCGTCAAGTCGCTTCCATCCATCGATAGTCAGGAATTTGTGATTTCCCGTGGCACGAATAGTGCGGCCGAGGCGGGTCTTCAGGCGGTACACAGGCTTCGTACCAGTGCAGAAGGTATTGGTCGCGAGATGTTTTTCGAGTTTGAAAGTGTCTGTATTCAAAGCCCAGACATTGAACCCTGGTGTCCCGCAGAGCTCGGCAATCGGCATGCGCTTGCCGGTATCGGCCAGCGTAATCAGAGATTCACCGGTTAGGCATCCCGATTCTCTCAAATCCGATAGTTGAGGCCGTTTGTCGCCTCCCCGTGTCTCTACTGCACGGCTCAGCTGTGACAACGCGATCACGGGAACGTTCAGTTCCTTGGCCAGGCCCTTGAGGGATCGCGAGATGTGGGCGATTTCTTGCTCCCGATTCGAGTTTTTGCCCATCCCCGTGCCGCGCATGAGCTGGAGGTAGTCGACCACAACGAGTCCGATACCGTGCTCTGCCTTTAACCGCCTACATTTGGCTCGCAGTTCCAGCACCGTCAAGCCTGGAGTATCATCGATGAATATGGGGGCCTCACTGAGTCGACCGGCTGCGCGTGCGAGCCTTGGCCAGTCGTCATCGTTCAGGCGTCCAGTTCGGGCGGATTGCGCATCCACACGTGCTTCGGAGGTCAACAAGCGCTGGGCCAGCTGACCGGCGCTCATTTCGAGAGAGAAGATGGCCACTCCCGTGGGGTTTTCGAGATCAAGCGCGGCATTTCGGGCTACAGCAAGTGCAAACGCCGTTTTCCCCATCGAGGGGCGCGCCGCGATAATGATCAGATCCGATGGCTGCCAACCGCCCGTCATCTGATCAATTCGTTTGAATCCGCTGGGAACGCCTGTGATTCCTCCTTCCCGACCATGAATGGATTCGAGTCGGGTCAGGGTTTCCTTGAGCACCTCCTGCATGGAAACGCCAGAACGGCGTAACTGGGAATCCGATATTCTGAAAATGTCACTCTCAGCCTCATCCATCAGCTCAAAAGCATCGGCCGAAGGATCGTACGCTCGAGAAATGACCGACGTCATGGTCTCTATCAGATTGCGCAGAATAGACTTTTCAGAGATGATGCGGGCGTGATACTCAACGTTCGCAGCCGTTGCGACGGTCGATGTCAACTCGGTCAGGTAATACGCGCCACCCATGTCCTCAAGCTTCCCCCGTCGTTTCAGTTCGTCACCAAGAGTGATGAGATCGACAGGATTACCTCGTTCGAAAAGACTCAGGACGGCGTCATAAATTGTGTTGTGACGCTCGGTGTAAAATGAGCCGGCCGGGAGAATTTCAATTGTTTTTGGAATCGCATCACGCTCAAGCAGCATGGCGCCGAGGACAGATTGTTCAACCTGCTGGGCTTGAGGCGGCACGCGTCCCGCGAACGCCGACGCCACGGGCATAGGGGAGGGAACGTGTCCGACAATCGGAGCTCTGGAGGTCGTTTCGTGAGTTGAGTCAGGCATAGGTTAGAGTAACATCAGGCGGTTAGTTCATCATATCTGGCTCTGAGAAGCTGTACGTCTTCCCACGTGGGGCGTTTCCAGTTTCCATTTCTGAGCAGAGCAGCCGGGTGATACGTCACGAGAACTGGAAGCCCGTGGTAGTCATGAAATGTGCCGCGCATCTCTCCCAGTGTCGACTGAAGGCCCAGGAGCGACGTCCCCGCGGTCTTTCCAACACACAGAACGAGCTTTGGCCTGATCAGGGTAATTTGTTTGTGCAGAATTGGCAGGTGAGCCTGGACCTCTGCCGGCTCCGGTTTCCGATTATTGGGCGGTCTGCTTTTGAGAATGTTGGCGATGTACACGTCTTCGCGCTCGAATCCAATGGACTGTAAGATCTTGGTCAGCAGCTTGCCAGCCCGGCCGACGAACGGCTCTCCTTTTTCATCCTCGTCAGCACCGGGAGCCTCACCAATGACGAGGAGATCCGCTTCGGGATTGCCCACTCCGAAGACCGGATTCAGGCGGGTCTTATCAAGTTCAATAAGCTCGGTTTGGGCCACATATTCAGACAGTTCTTCCAGCGTCGTCATGTCCAGCATGGGAGAGCCTCGAGGAATGAGTGCTGCGATGCGATCGTAGGCACTCAGGACTGGCTCTGATTCGGGCGTCTCTTTCTCGACGTCGACAGCGAGCGGCGCGTCACTTTCGGCGCGTTTACGCGATTCAGTCTCGACTGGAGGGTTTTCTGTGGTCACTTCAGGGACGGTTTCGATGTGTATGGGCTCGCGTTGATATTCTTCCACTACGATCTCTCCACCCGGAATTATGGGTCCAAAAAGAGAAATCTGATGTACAAAAGCGGCCCGAAGGTCGTCCAGATCAGAGGGCATTGATTGAGGATGCGGCTATCGTTGGTTTCCGTTGCTAAACTAGTTCGGCACGTCCGGCTGCGCTTCCGGTGTTGTGCACAAGATCTCCCTAATTCTTTTCCACAACAAGGTCGGATATTCCCGATCCTTCGTTGGTCGCGTATTCCAGGATTGCTTCTGCCACCTCAGATTTGGGCATGAGAGGAAGTTCTACTTCCTGACCCGAAGA
Organism: uncultured Bacteroidota bacterium; assembly: GCA_937893205.1. Lineage (GTDB taxonomy): Bacteria > Bacteroidota > Rhodothermia > Rhodothermales > UBA10348 > CALBJU01. Next base: position 1,477 of record CALBJU010000191.1, on the reverse strand, counting down.
GGAGAGCAGCGTGACCTTGTTCGTTAATGTTCCAAATCCGGCTCCAGGCTCCTTTGGATTGTTGAGTACGATCCAGTCCAGGTTCTTCCTCTCAAGTTTGCCGCGTGCATTCTTTAAACCATCATTGGTTTCCAGTGCAAATCCGATGAGGATCTGGGCCTCACGTTTGTCCTGGCCCAGACCAGCCAGGATATCGACCGTGGGTTCAAGACTCAGTTCGCGCGGCGTTTCATCTTTCTTGAGTTTGTCTTCCGAGCGAGTTGCCGGCGAAAAATCGGCAACCGCGGCAACCATCACGATAATGTCTGAATCTCGGTGCTGCTGGACCGCCTTGTGCATTTCTGCAGTTGAGATGACATCAACTCGACGAACATCTTCGGGGGTTTCCAGCGAAGTTGGTCCACTCACCAGAACCACATCCGCGCCGCGGCGCGCCGCGGCGCGTGCAATTTCGTACCCCATCGTGCCCGTGGAGTGATTGGAGATGTAACGAACCGGATCGATTGCTTCTCGGGTGGGTCCCGCTGTAACGAGTACGGTCTTTCCCTGCAGCAGTCCCTTTCGCGCGGATACGACTTGCCGGATCATTTCACCAGCCTCTTCAAATATTCCCTCAGGCTCCGGCATACGCCCCTGCCCGATCAGCCCACTTGCAAGCTCTCCGTGCACGGCTTCCATCACCGTACAACCATTTTCCCTGAGGGTCGCAATATTTGCCTTCGTGGAGGCGTGTATGTACATGTCGTGGTCCATCGCCGGGCACACCAACGAGGGACATCGAGCGGTCAGAGCAACTGCCGTGAGCATGGAGTCGCACATTCCGCCGGCCATCTTGGCAAGGGTCTGCGCAGTGGCCGGGGCTACGACGAATAAATCTGCCCATAGACCCAGCGATACGTGCTTGGTCCATGACCCTGACACGTTCTCCGGAAAAATCTCGACATGGACCTCGTTTTCGGAGAGCGTTCCCAGAGTCAGTGGTGTCACGAATCGCGTGGCGTCGGGCGTCATCACGACTCTGACATCGGCCCCGGCCTTCTTGAACAACCGGACCAACTCGGCTGCCTTATAGGCGGCGATCGAGCCGGATACCCCGAGCAGGATTCGGCGGTTGGTCATCGAAAATGAATCAGAGGAAGCCATGGAATAAAGAGTGGTCTCTTTCTCACTGGAACGCGCCACGCGTTTGGAAGATCAGATCGGGCGATCAGAAAGGAGTATTCAGAACGAGTCCATGAACACTCGGACCAGGCCGATCAGTTCGGTTGATGCCTTATCCAGGTGGTCGTTCACGATCACGGCATCGAATCGCTTGGCGTAGGTCAATTCGTGTCGGGCCTTTTCGATTCGCGTTCTAAGGGATTCAGCAGATTCGGTGCCCCGCGCCTCGAGTCGCACCTCCAACTCTTTCACGGACGGCGCTTGAACGAACAGAGCAAGGCACTTTGCACCGAACTCTTCCTTCACTTTGATGGCA
>CALBJU010000190.1 GCA_937893205.1 uncultured Bacteroidota bacterium | reverse complement strand
TGGTGATTCCCTTTTCTCTTTCCAGATCCATGGAATCCATGACACGCTCGGCAACTTCCTGATTTTCGCGAAAGGTGCCGGTCTGCCAGAGCATGGAGTCCACCAACGTCGTCTTGCCGTGATCGACGTGCGCCACAATGGCTATATTTCGGAGTTTCTGGGCCATGACATGTATATGGGTGAGAAATTAGAAAGCATCCGTTGAACGGGCCAGAGACACTTCGTTCTCCCATGAATCGCAAAGAAGTCGCGAATATCACCCACCTATAGGGCCTCCAGAGTTGCCTGGTCCCCGTTCTCGGCACACCGTGTATCTAGCGCCTCTTGATGTTGCCGCGCTGAATCGACTTATGCAATTTACTGAGATCGCGGTCATGATCACGTCGTTCGGCGAGAGATCGCCCGTGGTGTGCTGATTCGCGTCCTAATTTCTGGAAATTACTCAATCTGGCCTCATCCAAAAGGCCTTCATCGACGGCTGCCCGAATTGCACAGCCAGTTTCGACGAGGTGCGTGCAGTCAGTAAACTTACAGGATTGAGCTATTTCAACTATATCAGAAAAGGTCTCCTTGATGCCTGTTTCCGCGCTTATGGTGCCCAGCTCGCGGATACCAGGTGTGTCGATGATGAGCGCACCGCTCTCTAGAAGAGACAGATATCTACGGGTTGTGGTGTGGCGGCCCTTTCCATCCAATTCCCGGACCGATGCAGTGGCATGTAGTTCCGCTTCTGAAAGCCGGTTCAGCAGGGTCGTTTTTCCAACTCCTGAGGATCCCATGAGACAGTATGTTTTCTCGGGGAGCATTCGCGATCTGACAACCTTGATACCATCTTCTGTCACGGAGCTGAACCCAATAATTTCCAGGTCAGGGTGTCTTTGTCGAACCTGATCGATGAGCGAGTCGAAAACCCGAGTCTCGACGAGGTCAATTTTGGAGAGCAGCAAGACGGGTTCGACACCTCCATCCTGAATGACTACCAGATAACGATCCAGTCGGTTCAGATTGAAGTCGTTCACACAGGCTTGCAGAACGAATGCGGTATCTACGTTGGCGGCGATGGGCTGATAGGCTACTTCTTGGCCAGCGACTTTTCGTCTGAGAACTGATCGGCGAGGGAGTACCTCATGGACGATCGCAAACTCGCCTTCGTCAAACAGCTGGACCGATATCCAATCGCCTACGGTAGGTCGGGATTCAGGCGTTTCTGATGTGAATAACATCTTACCTGTAAGCTCTGCGACGACTTCGCGATCCGCCGTACGGATGACAAGATTGGTGCGATTGACAGTTAGAACCCGGGCAAGCTCGCGCCCCTGTTGGAGAAGTAGCAACACTTCCTCCGGGCTCCGTTCTTCCAATCCCCAGCGCTTCAGGCTACTATTTTGATTACCAGTGTTCAATTGTAGGTCCTGAAATAAAATTCCCGGACTCGTTCAAATTATTGGGATGATCGACGCGGAGCTCTGCAATTTGGCCAGCTTCGTGGCTGACTGCTCCGCAGACTCACCGGCAGATTGGCCAGAGAGCGGTCCATCTTCGTCGGGTCCTCGGACGCCATGTAGGCCAGCATGGCAGCTAGAGTCGCATTCTCTGCCAGATCGTCGAATACAATCTTGTCGAGAGTATCCCGATTTGTGTGCCAGGTGTACTGACGATACTCGTCATAGGGAGATTGGAGCCGGAAACTTGGAGCCTGGGCGCACAGGAACGACGTATGATCACTTCCCCCGTTATTTTGAGCGCCGGGGACTTCCAATGTGATGTGAGACGATATCTCGGTCGGCACAACCGCCATCCATTTTGGGAGGTGCGCTGCAGATGCCAGGAATCCCTGACCCTCGATTCTCTCAAATCGCCACGTTCCATTATCCTGATTGAACGCGACCTGAAGGCCGTCCATTACCTCCGGATGGTCCTCGCGAAATGAACCAGACCCAATCGTACCCTGCTCTTCGCCACCCCAGTGCCCAACGATGATGGTTCGCTTTGGATTAGGGTACGCCGTGCGGAGAATGCGCATTGCTTCGAGCATCGTGAGGGTTCCTGTACCATTGTCCGTGGCGCCCGTGGCTGCATGCCATGAATCGAGGTGCGCTCCCAGGAGAACGTACTCATCTGGCTTCTCTGACCCTCTGATCTCTCCGATCACGTTAAACATTGGAACGGTACCCAGATAGTTGGCTTCGGCTTCTATGCGCAGGCGTGGAGTGTGTCCGCTCTGGGCGAGTCGATACAGCAGCCCGTAATCTTCGCAGGAAATGTCGACCGCAACCGCCCTTCTGCTGGATGTCGAGAAAACCTTGTTTACTCCCCAGCCGCCCGACCACCGAGAAGAGATTAAACCTGCCACACCTGCGCTGTCCAGTCGCGCGTCGCGCGATCGAAAGTCGCCGATGGGCCTCAGTCGGTTGTTCCAGTCCGTAGAACTTTGTCGGCGATCGTCTCTCAGTCTCTCAACGGTCTCGGGCCGAGCGTATTCTTCGAGTTCCTGTCGCGCCCTGCACATCGCTTCAGGACGAGAAGTCAGGACGAATTTTCCTTTGACGGAGGAGAGCCACTCTTCGACATTTTCGGCCGAGAGATCGCCGGGCGGGACGGTGATGTATCCCTCGATGGGCCCATCCGTGCCGGGGCTCCAGGCGAGCAGCTCTGCTTCCAGCGAAGTTACCCGCGGTGAAATCATGTCAACATGCAAAATCCCCTGTTCCCAGCCTATCCAGGTCCCATATTCTTCCTTTCGGGCGGGAATTCCCCATTCTTCGTACTTGCTCAACGCCCAGTCCTGTGCGTCGCTTAAGCCTGCCGTACCGCTAAGGCGCGGACCAATCACGTCGAGTAATTCGTGAGCCAACGTACGGGTCTGGGAATTTTCGACTCCCAGCTCCCACATCTGTTTGATCACGGCATCGTCGGTTGGGTACGTTTGTGCCCTCGCCGAAATCGAATACGATGACGCCATCAGTAGGGCGAGAATGATTCGCAAGTAAAAAGGCTGATTCATGTGACTGGTCATGGGTGTTAGAAGAGAAATTCCGGCCAGAATGTACGAGATGAAGCCGAGATTGGTTGTAAGCTTCCTGGGCTCCGCGAGAAATATCTAGTGGGGACTGGATGCCGTGATTTTGTCGCCGAGTTCAACAACGCGATTGGCCAAGCCCTCGACATCTTCGAGACGCGTACGTGGATTGATGTAACAGGGCCGAATCGCAAATACATCTCCCACGACGGTTGTGGACGGCACGAATGATCCGTCTGCCCTCAAGTGAGCAGCAATTTCAGCATTCAGCTCGTTCAGTCTTGCGTTTTCAAGCTGCCCATTGTTGTAGCGAAAGCAACAAATTGATATTACTGCTTTGGATACGACTTCGAGGCGCTCATGATCGTCCGCAAGCTTCTCAAGATGCCGCGCGTATGAATTGTGACGAACGACCCTCGCCGTCATCCCTTCCTTTCCGATTTCCTTGAGAATCGCCCAGACCTGTACGCCGCGGGAAGGCGCGGATTGATCCAGATTGAATTCGTGGTACATCTCACCGAAATCGTCGAAAGGAGATTCAATCCTACCATCTTGTGAAGCAGACCCCTCCAGATAGGATGCCGGTTCGAGCGTGAAGGCGCGGCCCATGATTCCCCGATCTCTGACAATCGCCACGCCGTTGCCCACTGGAGCAGCGAGCCATTTGTGTGGATCGAGCGCGACCGAGTCTGCTCTCAGTACTCCCGTATACAGGTCGGCAACCCGGTCATCAAGAATCCCGAACATCCCGTACGCTCCGTCAACGTGGAGCCAGGCTCCTACTTCCTCAGCGACATCAGCCAATTCATTTATGGGATCAATAGCGCCAGTATTAACCGTTCCGGCTGTGGCAACGATTGCCATGGGTCGTATCCCCCGCGACGCATCCGATTTGAGTTGTTCTTTCAGCGCACCAACATCGATCGTGAAAGCATCGGTGACGGGGATTGGAGTAACGGAGCGGCGTCCAATCCCCAGAATCGCGGCTGCTCTATTTATCACGTGATGAACTTCACTACTCGCATAAATCCGCCACCTGACCCCCTCTGGCATTCCTGTCATCGAAGGGTCGACACCCATCTGCTCGACAGCCCACTGCCGCGCCGCACCAAGCGTTATCAGATTTGCAGAGGATCCGCCGCTGCAGTACGTGCCCTGCCATGAGTCCGGGAAGCCCAGCAGTTCATTCAACCATTTGAGACTCACAGTCTCCAGATAATTGAACGCCTGCACCCAGAACCGCTGAGAACCCGCGACGGTTGAGGCGAGTGCCGCGGCCGTACCTGATGTTGTAGGGGCTGTGGTTACCCATCCATTAAAGCCGGGATGACCATTCCGAAGACCATTTGGAATCACAACGGATCGAAGTTCTTCCAGAACCGCATCCAGGCCAAGGCCCGCATCCGGCAGGGGTACGTCCAGCACCTTTCTCCATGATTCGCGGTTTCGACCCGCGTCGTCTGGGCCTTCAAATCGATTGAATTGATCGAGGGACTCCGATATAGCGCTGAGTGCAGAAGTCAGATCGCCGAAAGAAGCGTCGTCGGGGTAGGCCATACGTTAT